>JANWXX010000269.1 GCA_025057345.1 Polyangiaceae bacterium
CACCGAAACTGGAGCCCCCACCGGAGTCCAAACTGCCTCATCCAGTGCCACCGGAGCCACTCCCCCAACTCGCATCGGAGCCACCCCCCCCACCGCCCCCACCGTTGCCCTCCATTGCCCCCGATCCCTCGCTACCAAGCCCAACATCCCTCCCTCTCGTCCCATCCTCCCCTGCCTCGGAATCTTCCCTTCTCGCCTCGACCTCCATCCCCCCTACAACACCCACACCGACCGTGGCTGCAAGGGTGGCTCCTGAGGCGGTGGCTCCGGCAGCTCCAGAAAAACCAATCACCGCAGCTCCGGCGGTGGCTCCGGCAGCTCCAGAAAAACCAATCACCGCAGCTCCGGCGGAGGAGATCGATCCAGGAGGGGGTCTACCTCGCTATCAAGTGTTGATGGCACGGCAGGAAGAACCCTCCGCCCGATCGCCACTTACCTACCGAGAAGTTGTTTACTCTGTTCCTGCAGGGACTCCGGAAGAAGATGCCGAGATGCTTCTCCGGAAGCTCTGGTCTGAGCTGGCCCAGCAGCTCTGGGCGGCCCCGCCAGGAAAATTTCTCAACCTGGCCGTTTTTGACATCTCCTTTACGGGTCGTCCTCCTCGTCCTCCCCTGGTCACCCTCACCTGGAAGGACTGGCGCGGTCCCACCCCCGAGATCACCTTCCCGCAACGACAGCGTGCTTCCCAGCGACCGCCTTCTATTGGAACAATTCCTCACCAGCAGGTCGTTCTACCTGCCACGGCCCCGCTTCCTTCGATCCCTTCCGAGCCACCTCCCTCGGTGACAACCCCTTCCTCGGGGCCTCCTACCGAGATCCCTCCTACCGCTCTCTCTCCCTCTTCGCCGGAGCCGACTGCAGTACGGGGTGTCCCGCCCCATCCCTCCTCGGTTGAAGTGGTGCTGGAGGAGGCCTCCCTATCCTCCGCTTCGCCAACCAAGGAAGAGGCTGCTCCGCCCTCCCCCGAAACCCCGGCCGTCTCTGCTCTCCTCCCTGCTAAGGTTCCTGACGTCGCCGAAACCGAAGCTTCCCCTAGTAGGCATGTAGCAACCTTGCCGCAGGCCCCTACTCCTGCTGAGCCTCCCCCTGCGGAGCCTGCACCTGCAACCATCGGGTTGAGCCAAGCCCAGGTCGAGGGGGTTCGTACGGAAGAAACCCAGCCCCTCGAACCTCCTACTGTCCACGAGGCAGAACCTGGAGGAGATGCGATACCCCCTGGCAAGTCTTCTCTCAGAGAAACCGTCGAGGTGGGGCCAGAAGGGCCACCTCCGGGGGTGTTCGGGGAGTCCAGTTTGGAAGATCCACCTCCTGCGGCGATGAAAGAAGCGAGGCCGACAGAGCCACCTTCCATAGCGACGGAAGAACCTGGACGCGAGATGGCTCTGTCACCTGGGGAGGCAAAGGAAGCGAAGCCCGCAGAAGCATCATCGTCCGAAGTGGTCGAGGAAGTGAGGTCGGAAGCAGGGTCACCTCGGGAGGTGACAGCCGAGGTGCCCTCCTCCCCTCGGACCTTGCAGGTCCATGGAGGAATCGTAACCGTGGAGCCATTCGCAACCTCGGCGCAGAAGACGGAAGGAGGCCCCTCGAAGGACGCTCGGGGGAAGGTGGTCAACAAGCCTCGTCTTTCAGGAGACGATCTGCTCAGCGACCTGTTCGAGGCCATGCATGATATTCATTTCCAGCCAGGGGTGCTGGAGGGAGCCCACTTTGTGCTTTCGCTGGCGGTGGAGAAGATCCCGTGCCAGGTAGCGATCTGCCATCTGTTCGACATCAATCGCCGGGAGTTCGTGATCACCCATGTGCTTGGTGACTGCCGCAAGGATCTCCTACTACGGCGCACTTCGGAGAAGGAGCCGTTGATCCAGCAAGTGATGCGCCGTCGATGGGCAGTGGTGCTCCAGGGAGGGGATGAACGGTTGGGAGGCGAGCGCTGGAAGCGGCTCGGCCAGCCGGTCGTAAGCGCCGTGGTCGCGCCGGTGGTGCTAGGGGGGAGGTTCCTGGGGCTCTTGGAACTCGTCAACCCGGTGGATCGGGAGCCCTTCGCGGAGGGGGATAGCTATGCGCTAGCCTACATCGGAGAGCAATTCGCAGAGTTTCTCGGGCAGCGGGGGCTGATGCTAGATCCAGAGGCGATCGCAAACTTCCGACCACCGAACCTATAAAGAGGAGAGGCCCGATGGCTGAGGGAAGCCGCCGCGGGCGTCTGGTGACCTTCCTGTTCCTGCCGGCGATCGTGGCCGCAGCGGTGGTCCTGGGAGTGTTCCTGTTCCGGGCGTCCCAACAAACGGAGCAGATACGGCAGCGTTCGGTGGTGGAGGCAACCTTGACGTTGGCGAACGAGAAGGTGGACCGGCTCGATCGGATGATCATCGAGCAGGACAACGTACTTGCTTCGGAGGTTGACGTATCCGACCCTGGGCAGCTAGCCCGGTGGTGGCTCCCCACGGCAGCGCGGGAAACTCCCACGGTGAGGGCGGTGCTGATTGTGGACCGGAGCACGCCGGAGAACCAAGTGGTGGCATTCGCCAGCCGAGCCTTGGAAGCAGAGGGGACTGAGGACGAGGCGTTTCGCAGACTTCTGCTCCAGCGGATGCTCCGGGAGATGGACCTGGGGCCGCCAACGCCTCAGCTTCGGCACCTACACCGTCCCTACAACGGACAAAGCTACCTGGTAAGCTACTGGCAGGGGCAGGCAGGGGGGCGCCCCTACCTGGTGGTCGCCTGGCATGACGTCCCCAGGCTGGTTCACGACGTATTCCCGCGGTTGTTCGCGGACCCCAGGGGGGCCTCCCGGGTCAACGTGGTGGACGAAGAAGGGAGGAAAGTCTTCGGAGCCGCGCTTCGCCAAGGAGAATTCACCGTAGGAAGGCCGTTTCCGACAACGCTCTATGGGTGGCGACTCCAGGTGGCTCTGACCGCAGCCGATGAGCTAGGGCAGAGAGTGGAGCGGCGACAGACCCTAGAGCTGCTACTCGTGGGCACAGCCTGCGTGGTCATTGTGGTAGGTGTTTCGTTCATCCTATTTGCGGTGGAAAAAGATCGGCGGCTCTCGGAGCAAAAGAGCGAATTTGTCGCTAACGTCTCCCACGAGTTGAAGACCCCTCTATCTTCTATCCGGATGTTCGCGGAACTGCTGCTCACAGGCCGGGTGCCAACCGAGGAGAAACGACAGCAGTACCTCCACATCATGCACCAGGAGAGCGAGCGGCTTACCGCCCTCATCGAGAATGTGGTGGACTTCGCCCGAGTGGAACGGGGCAAGGCGACGCTGACCTTCGCCGAGGGGGATGTAGGGGAGGTGGTCCAGCGTGCCGTGGAGGTATACCGCTATCGAGCAGAGCGGGAGGGGATCTCCCTGACGTTGGAGCTGGACCCGGAGCTACCCTCGACCAGCATTGACGCTCGCGCCCTGGAGCTGGCTGTGCTCAACCTGCTGGACAATGCGCTGAAGTATGCACGGGATGGGAAGCAGATAGATGTGCGGGTGTCCGCAGTGAGCGGAGGCTTGGAGATTCTGGTCGCCGATCGGGGCCCCGGAATAGCCCCGGAAGATCAGCGGAGAATCTTCGACCGCTTCGTACGAGGCCGGAGTGCCACCCACAGCAGGATCCGGGGCACCGGGATCGGACTCGCACTGGTCAAGCACATCGCTGAGGCCCATGGCGGGTATGTCCGAGTGCGAAGTCAGGAGGGCCACGGGGCAACCTTTGTGTTGGGGATACCGCAGCGCTCTTGAGTGACGGCCCATTCGGAGGCACCCTGCCCCCATGCCACATGCCAAGCCTCGTCGCATCTTGGTTGCCGTCGATTTCTCTGCCCCTTGCAGTGCTGCCATGGAAACCGCCAAGCAGTACGCTGTCCTCACTGGAGCACCGTTGGTGCTGGTGCATGTGCTCTATCTGACGGACAACCTCTTCGGCGCAGGTACCTTTGCCCTCCCGGAGATCAAGGCTCAGATTACCCAGAGTGCTAAGGACGAGCTCCAAAAGATGGTCGCCAGTGTGCTTGCTGAGGGTATCGGTTGCGAGGGTGTGGTGATGTTCGGTATTCCCGACGAGGAGATTTGCAAGTATGCAGCGGATCCTAAAAACGAGGTGGATCTCCTGGTCGTCGGCACCCACGGACGCACCGGCCTGGCCCGAGTTGCCTTCGGCAGCGTCGCCCAGCGGATCCTTCAGCGTACGCCGTGCCCTGCCCTGGTCGTCCCCATGAAGAAAGAGGCATCCTGACCCCTCGGCCCTGCTAACCTCCTTCCTGGACAAAGACGCATGGAGGCTCCACAGAGGTAGAGGTGAGGCAGTGGACCGCGGTAGCCGGGGCGACCCTTGAAGAACTGCTCGGGGGTAGCTGCCAGCCCATACCCCATACCGTCGAAGGCGCGGGTGAAGCGAGTGTGAGTCAGTGGCGTGGCCGACTCTCGAAGGACGATCGTTCGCCTCGAACCAGGGAAGAGCGCACCCAACCGCTCGATTCATGTTCTCCTCGACGGCAGCCTTTAGCTCTCGGTAGCGGGCATTGTCCTTGTAACGGAAGGGGATCACATCCTGCGCGGGAACACCGCAGTGGGCTGCGGTCCCTGGGACCACCGTCATCACCTCTACTACCGACGCCCTCCGGTGCATGGTACAGGGCGTTGCGAGGGTCTTTGGGCGAGGCGCTGGTGATGTAGCATGCACGGGGGATGATGGGCTCACCGGGGGCGCCAGTCTGGTAGTTCCATATCAAAGCTGTCGGAATCGAGAGGTGCTAGAGAGGAAGATGTCGATGGGGGCAACCATGCCGCGGACCGAAGGCCTGTCGTGCACGAGGGTTTCGTTCACTCAGGGGTCGCTCCCACCGGAACCTCTTGGGTGCTCCAGCGAAAGTCATCCAACAGAGCTACAGAATCGAAGAGGGCATCCCCTACATCCCAAAGGGCCAAACGTAGGGAGATCTCCTTGCCTGGTATCACAGCACCACGGACCACAAACCAGCCTGTAGCTCCGCCGATAGGGCAGGGCTTCCCGCTCGGTGTTTCGAAGCCGGTTCCGGTCAGCATCGCCGCCCCCTCGCTGCAAGCTCCCGGGTGGACCTTGCTCTTCCAGCAGGCTGGCTTCTCTGCCTCCGGTTCACAGACAGTGAAGTGGGGGGTAAGCGCCAGCGGGAGTGACAGCGGCCAGGGCATACCGTTCTCGTCCGTGTAGAGGAGTAGGTTTCCATCGGGAGGAGCTCCGATGGCCCCCGGGCCTCCCAAGAGCGCCACATACTGATCGCTGTAGGAAGTACAGACAAATTCCGGATACTCGGCGGAGAGAAAGCGTGTACGGAAGGAGAAGGATCGCGCGTTGGTGGGCACACGGATCCGCAATGCCAACATCACCGAGTCGGCTGCATGCTCACTGCTCTGCCCTGGGCACCCGACCACCAACGGAAGCGAGCTTGCCGGCTTAAGCGGGGGCATGGCGGCAGCAAACCAGTCAGCTACCGAGTCGGTGGCTCCAGGCTGTGTCAGGCTCACGGTGCTTGATGGCTCATGAACACCGGACACATTGCTCCCCAACGGAGCCCCCCCATTCGGACCTGGGTCTTTTTGGGATCCGTCGGAAGCGATACCGGTAGAGAGTACCAACAAGCGCTCACCCTCCAGGGGAGTCGGAACCAATCCACCAAAGGAAGGACGGAGAGAGAGGGCGCGCAGATCTTGGAGGGGGCTTCCGTCGGCTCGGAGGAGCCGCGCCTCCAACAACCCCCAGCGGCGGTTTTCGGGAGAGGCCTGGGCGCAGAGACCCAGAGCACGGGCAGCAGTGAGCCCATTCGTCACTGCCGAGGGAAGACCAACATCGCAGGAAGCAAGAGCATCCCCCTGATCGGTGACTCCATCACAGTTATCATCCAGGTCATTCCCGCCGATCTCGAAGGCTCCTGGGTTGACGATCTCAGGAGAGGGGCACTGTTCCTGGGTTTCGCAGCAATCCCCGTCCTCCTGGGTCCAACTGTCGCCATCCAGATCCAGGGCAGGGGAGCCCCCCTCTCCGCCAGCGCTTCCTCCGTCGGTGCCGCTCATGCCAGCCCTCCCAGCATCGCCGGTCCCACCAAGTCCGGCAGTCCCTGCACTTCCTGTATCTCCTCCACTGCCGGCCTGCTCATGGTTTCCTGCGGCGCCGGAAGATCCGGAAGCGCCGGATGTGCCAGAGAACCCGGCCACTCCAGAGATACCAGCGGTCCCTGAGGAGCCAGCAACATCGGGGCCACCACCGGTCCCCAGGGCACCGGCCCGTCCTGCCGTATTCCCTCCCGATGCTCCAGCGCTACCGCTTCCCCCTCCCACCGAGGTGTTTCCGGCCTCGCCTCCCGAGTCAGAGCCTCCGGCCCCTGAGATCGGCTCAGAGCCTCCGAAGCCACCTTGGCCAGATCCTCCGGTACTACCCAGGACAGGCCCCTCACCAGTGACGGGAGCTGAGGCGATCACCAGCTCCCCACTGTTGCAGGCGAGCAGCGGAACCAGGGACAAGAGGAGGGGAAGACGGAAGCAGTACATCCTGCAAGAACTGTCACATTGGGGGAGGTGATGAAACAAAAGAACAAGCTATGCTCAAGAAAAAATGAAGAATCCGATCGATGCACTGCCAGAGAGTCTGCGGAAGAGGCTTCAGGGGCTTCAGGGAGAGTTGATGAGGCTACTTGGGGACAACCTGGTGGCCTTGCTGGTGTTTGGTAGCGCGGCGCGAGGGGAGTTTCGGGAGGAGACAAGCGACGTAGACCTGGTGGTGGTGGTGAGGGAAGCTACGGGGGAGGCGCTGGAGGTGATGGCGAACCCGCTACAAGTGGCCCGGAGCGCAGCGAGGATCGAGGCGATGGTGCTGGTAGCGGAGGAGATCCCACGAGCAGCGGACGTCT
>JANWXX010000026.1 GCA_025057345.1 Polyangiaceae bacterium
CCGGGTGGGGGGTACTGCGGGCAGCTTCCGTGCAGGAAATGTCTTTGGGCGAAGCGATAAGGAACAGGATGTAGTCGGTGTCAGAGAGCACCTTGTCCTTGGATGTGGCCATCGGAGGGTAACAGCCCGATATTCCTCAACATTCCTGGGTGGGTGCGTAACCCCTACGGGTAACAACCAAGGGGGGAGCGGTGGCAGCAGCAACTCCAACGGAGGTGGAGTTTCCTGCAATGCCCTCTGCAGCAAGGCCTCCGGTTGCGAGGATTTCGACGCCAATCAGTGTGCAACCCTGTGTTCCAAGCTCTCGGATGCCTGCCGTGCGTGCATCAACAACCTCCCAGACATCTGCAGCGAGACGGACACGTCCTGCGACAACATCTGCTCCAATCACACTTGTACCATCAACAACGTCCAGTACATTTGCCCGAGCGCTGAGGCCGCACAGAAGTGCTTTAACACCCTTGCACCAGGCGAGTGTACCCCTGCGTGAGCTATGCGGAGGGGGGTCAACCAGGGGGCCATCCTTTGGTCCCACAACCAAACTCCAGCGCAGCCTTGTCGCCTGCCCGGTAACGCTCGCAGCTGACCGGGCACAGCTCGATGGCTCTTGGGAAGCCAATCTTCGGGTCCATGTCGTAGCGCCAACCATCGCCAGAGCAGCCCCCGTCCGCATAGGGAAGCTCGATACGGCCGCAGGATCCGGTGAGCGTCACGTTGAGCTTCGATAGGTCCGCGTCGGTGGCCACCGCCGAAGGAAGCTCAAAGGAGCAAGCAACCCGCTGGCTTACGACAGTACGCAGCGCAGCCGCCATCTGCTCGGAAAGGTCGGCCGAGGGAGAGAGGTAGACAGCCTTGCTCGTACCGCCGTCTTGGGCGATGGCATCCAAAACATTTATCGCGTCAGAGCCCAGGTCATTTACCCCGAGAATCCCGATGACAAAAGTGGGGATTGGAGGATCCTTCCCCTTAGCCTTGACGCCTTCGGATGCAAGAGCTCCCAAGTCAGCAGCCGAGATCGGATCACAAGCCGTGGGAATCCCGTCGGTGGCCAGCACTACGGCAAAAGAAGTTCTAGGTTGCTGGCGTGCCCATGCTCGGGTTTGTTCGATGGCCCCGGCGAGAGCAGGTCCGGTAGGGGTACCTCCTTCGGGCATCATCCCTACCATAGCGGACCAAAGTGTACTCTGGACCTTGCTTGCAGGCCCCAGACTCACCGCAGGTTGTTCGTACATAGCAGGCTCACAGAAGTCCCCACCCGCGGGGAAAAATTGGGCTGCTATTGAGAGAAACGAGATTGGAGGAGTCTTGAGGAAATCTTGCAAAGCGTCCGTAAGAGCTTGCCATTTGGTTCCCCCGCTGCTGGTCTGCTCCTTCATCGACCCAGAACGGTCGATCATCAAATACAAACCTAGCGGCGGCGTTTCTGCTTGGAACGCCACCGCATCGCAAGCCGTTGAGGGAGGCGATGGGGGTGGGCAGGGAGTCGCTGTCCTTGGAGGAGCAGTTCCGTTTACGTCGGGCTTGGTAGGTTTCTTGGTACCGACAACCGCGCCTGCTGGAGCCTCCGACTCCCCCGGAACGCTCTCCGGAAGGCGTCGCTCTGCAGGATCACTGCACCCCACAAGCCCTAGACTTGCAAGGATCCAAACTGGCCACTCGTACGTAGGACGCATTTGCTCATTGTGCGAGCTCACCGCTGCGGGCACCAGAGCCCGCCGGGGTTTCAAGAAAATCCGCACCCTTCCCTGAACCGGAGTACTCTCCCCCGTCGAGGCTCTGCATATGGTCAAACGTATCCCCCTCGTTGCCGTGCTCTTGACCACGGTTTCGCTCGTCCACTGCGGAAAAAAGAAAGAGGACGAGGCGCCCCCGCCTCCTCCGGCGACGACCGTGGAACCCGTACCCACTCCTCCCCCCGTGGTCCCCTCGGCTCCTCCTACCACGGTGAATCTTCAGCCAGTCCCTCCCGCGCCAGGACAGGCCCCCAACACTCTGGGCGAGGCCATTATGTTCGCCAAACCCCAGATGCGCGATTCCACAGGAGCCCCCGACGAGGGCAGTGTCACCCTCCTCAACTACTGGAAAGACAAAAAATACCCCTGGTCACAGCTTGAGGCCGTGCCACCTACGACTGAGGCAGCCTTTCTCGCCAACCCCGACGCCGAGCGTAGCAAGCGCATCTGCTCTACAGGTACCGTTCAGCAGATCAACCAGGTCAACCCACCTCCTTCTCCTGTGCATGAGGGGGTGCTTGTGACCCAAGCCACAGAAACTATCTCCTTCGGGGCCGTCGGCGACGTCACCGGGATTCGCCAAGGTGGACCAGGAAGGTTCTGTGGCATCGCGACTGGCATCCAGAACATGACCAATGCCACGGGTCAGCCCGTCCGGGCCATTCGCCTCGTCGGAATGTTCGACACCCCTGCCAACCGTGGCGGAGGAGGAGGCGGCGGCTTTGGCTCCCTACGGGCTTGCTGCCAGGCGCTCCAACAGAACTCGGTGTCCATGCCCCCTCCTCAGAACATGTACGCCGCTGCTGCTGCTCAGTACTGCTTTGCCTCCGTAGCCGCCATCAGCTCCCCCCAGCAGAAGGATGCCATACTTGCTGGTATCCGAGGAGCACTCCGCGGCGCTCCCATGCCCGGTGCCTGCCGCTAAACCCAAACCTCAGATTTCCTCGGGAGCACAGCTTTAGATCAAGATCCCTGGAGCGGGGAAACCTCTGCATAGCTCGGTCACCTCGGTGGCAATGCGTCGGATACAGTCCTCATCGCCAGGAGCGGCGACCACTTGATCGATCCAGGTGGCAATTTTCTCCATCTCGGAGGGGCCCATTCCTCGAGAGGTAATGGCGGGGGTACCTATGCGAACACCCGAGGGGTCAAAGGGCTTACGAGGGTCGAAGGGAATGGAGTTGTAATTCCCAACGAGTCCGGCACGGGCCATGGCCTGAGCTGCAATCTTGCCGGTGGTACCCTTGTCGGTAACGTCGAAGAGAATCAGATGATTGTCGGTACCTCCCGTGATAAGGCGGAAGCCCCGGGAGGCTAGGGCCTCGGCCAACACGCGCGCGTTGTCCACCACTTGACGAGCGTATGCCTTGAAGGCTTCGGTGGAGGCCTCTCTAGCAGCGACGGCGATACCGGCGGTAGCGTGGTTGTGGGGGCCCCCTTGGAGCCCGGGAAAGACTGCACGATCAAGGGCATTGGCATGCTCTTTCTTGCAGAGAATCATGCCACCACGAGGACCACGGAAGGTCTTGTGAGTGGTGCTGGTGACGACATCAGCGAAGGGGATGGGGCTGGGGTGAACACCGCCCACGACAAGGCCGGAGATATGAGCGATATCTGCAGCGAGGATGGCGCCCACCTCGTCGGCGATGCTCCGGAAGGCAGCCCAGTCGAGCTGGCGGGGGTAGGCGGTAGTACCCGCCCAGAGGAGCCGAGGGCGGTGCTCCTTGGCGAGGGAGCGCACCTCGTCCATGTCGATCCGGTGGGTATCCTTGTGGACACCGTAGGGGACACTTTTGAAGAAGAGGCCCGTAATAGACACCGAATGGCCGTGAGTGAGATGTCCTCCGGAGGGGAGGCCAAGGCCCATGATGGTATCGCCAGGCTTGCAGAACGCCAGATAGACGGCGAGGTTGGCGGGGCTCCCGGAGTACGGCTGTACGTTCACATGCTCAGCGCCAAAGAGGGCTTGGACGCGCTGCCGGGCTAGCTCCTCCACTTGGTCGATCACCTCTTGGCCCTCGTAGTAGCGCTTGCGCGGGTAGCCCTCGCTGTACTTGTTGGCGAGCACCGACCCGCAAGCCTCAAGCACCGCGCGGGAGGCGTAATTTTCGCTGGGAATGAGCCGGATTGTATCCCGCTCACGGACGTTTTCTTCATAGATCAACCGAGCGATCTCTGGGTCGACGGTTGCAAGGGCCGGATCATGTTCTTGTGTCGCCATGGTGCAAGGTTCCTGCGGGGGATGGGCCCAGAAGGCAAGGGGCTCGTGGGGTATCGGGTCCGTTCCCCGGGGAGAGGACTCGGCAGGTCCGATTCATCATCCAGGCGACTGACCGCACAGGCAAAGCCTACGATGGCGAGTCGTCGTAGCTTGGAGGACCAGCCGGCCGAGCTATACAGCACCTTATTGCTCTCGTACACGAGGGTGGCGATCTTCACGTGGTGTGACGTTGCGGTCGGAGGAGCAGCGAGCAACGCCGTCGTCGGCCACGGGAGGGGGTACCGTGTCCGAAAGCAGTCAAAGTTAGCAACGATGCGCCATGAGCGAATCAGTTGGCGTCCCAACGATTCCCTAGCCACCCTCGCAGGATACCCTTCGACTGCAGGAACCCGGCCCTGTTCTTGTTGATGTCCACATGTTCGCACTTGGGCTTGTCCAAGCCCTTGAGGAGGAAAGTACTCCGCTGATCCAGGCTTGGAAAAAGGCTCGGGAGTCTGCCTCCCAGGGGAGCGTTGGGGTGCGCCCTTCCACATCGAAGCCCACCGGAGGAGCAACATCTGGGCGTCCCACTCTGCGGTCCCGATCCCACTCCCAGATGATGCGGGAGGGCTCATACTCCGGGTGGCCCAGGTGCATGACCACACGGCGGTCGAAGGAGATCAGAAGGGTATGCCCGGTGACATTGCTGCGGGCTAGGGACAGCACGCGACCATCCCGGATGGCCTGGGTCACAGAGGTATCGTCCAGGCCAGCGTGACGGCTCTGAGCGCAGCGGTAGGTAGCACCCAGGGAGGGGAGCCAAGCGCGTCCTTCCGGAGAGAGGACATGCTCGAAGACACCAAAGACCTTTTGGGGCAGGTTTACTTTGTCGATGCCCTCTAGGGAGGCAAGAGCCATGGCACCCCAGCAGAGGCCAAGAGTGGAGGGGACTTCCCTACGAGCGCGGCGGAGTAGAGCAGCGAGTTCTTCCCAGTAGTGGACGGCGGAGAAATCGAGGGTTTCCACCGGTGCCCCGGTGAGCAGCAATCCGTCAAGGGCAGCCTCCCGGGTCACCTCGTCGTAGCTACGGTAGCGGGTGCGGAGGTACTCCGGGTCGCTACTACGATAGCCATGGGAGGCGAGGCGGATGCCCACAAGTTCCACACAGTGCTGGGGAAAACCCGGGGGGGAAAGGGCAGCGCGGAGGGAAGGTTCGTAGGTTTCCAGACGAGGCATCAGGTTGATGACGCCGATGCGGAGGGGGCGGTTCATGGAGTATCCCCTGCAGCTTCAAGACCTCGGGCCAGGTCGTCCCGGAGGTCGTCAACATCCTCCAACCCAACGGAGAGGCGAAGGGTTCCCTCCGAGATGCCGAGGCGGGCGCGCTCCTCAGGGCCAATGCGCAGGTGGGTCGTGGTCGCTGGGTGAGTGAGGAGAGAGCGAGCATCCCCCAAGTTGTTGGAGATATCGATGAGCCGCAGTGCGTTGCAGAAACGGAAGGCAGCCTCCTTGCCGCCCCGAAGGGTAAAGGTGACCAGAGTACCTCCGGCGGACATGAGGGAGCGGGCGAGCGCAACCTGGGGGTGAGAGTCGAGGAAGGGATAGCGGACGGCCTCGACAGCAGGGTGAGCTTCGAGGAAGGAGGCCAGGGTGAGGGCGCGGCTGCACATGGCATCAACGCGAAGCCGAAGGGTCTCCAGGCCCTTGAGGATCACCCAGGCGTTGAAGGGAGATAGGGCCGGGCCCGTGTTGCGGAGGAAGGGTTGAAGGGTTTCGTCTACCCATTTTTGGGAGCCGAGGACTGCGCCGCCGAGGACACGCCCCTGGCCATCCATGTGCTTGGTGCAGGAATAAACCACCACATCGGCCCCCTGGCGGAGCGGGTGCTGGAGCAGAGGGGTAGCGAACACGTTGTCGACAACCACGAGAGCGCCAACCTGATGAGCAAGCGCAGCGACAGCAGGGAGGTCAACGAGGTCGAGCATAGGGTTGGAGGGGGTTTCCAGGAGCACCAGAGCCGTGGGCGAGGAGAGGGCTTGGCGCCATTGGTCGAGATCGTGACCATCGACGAAGGTGGAGAAAATTCCGTAGCGAGGGAGGAGAGTAGAGATGATCCAATGGCAAGAGCCAAAGAGAGCTCGGGAGGCAACCACACGATCGCCGGTCTTGAGGTGGGCAAGGAGGGCAGCGTGGACCGCAGCCATACCGGTGGCGGTCATACGACAAGCCTCAGCCCCTTCGAGAGCTGCCAAGCGACGCTCCAGGTTGACCACGGTGGGATTCCCAAAGCGAGAGTAGACCCAATGGGAGGTAGTCCCCAGAAAGGTGGCCTCTGCTTGCTCAGCGCTGTCGTAGACGAAACCAGAGGTGAGAAAGACCGCCTCTGAGGTTTCGTCTTGGTCGGTGCGGATTGTCCCGCCGCGGATCAACACTGTATCCGGGCGAAGGTGAGGAGGAGGAGGTTGCCGGCGCATGGTGACTCTTGGAAGGGGGAGTGGAGTCCGACCATCCATCCGGGGTACGCGGGCGGGTTATCAGGGAGAGAACCAGAGCCCGACGGCCGTTTAGCGCAATTCTTTCACCTCGCTGCAAGCTGGCCGGACAAATCACGAGGCTCTCGAAAGAGAGGAGAAGAATGTACTGCCTCCCTGGGACCATCCGCAAGTCACTCTGCACACAAAGTCCCGTGAGATTATTTCGAGAAGGGTAGTAAGTCCTCCCACGCGAAGTTGGAGCACCTTCTTTGGTAGCTGCTGTTCAGCCCTTCATCACCCATCGCTTGAGGAGTACATAGCCGGCAAGCAGGAGGAGGGCCGTCAGGAAGATGGGGAGGCTGTATTGCCCGAGGAGGCTTTTGCCCGCATCAACGATCTGTTGGGCATTCATGTCCGCGGTTTGTTTGCCGACGACCCACCCTACAGCGGTAAGGATGGCCACCCAGATGGCTGCACCAAGGCCAGTCCAGGTGAGGAAGGACCGCATGGGCATCCCGGCGAGCCCTGCGGGGATGGAGATGAGCTGGCGAATCCCCGGAAGCAGGCGGCAGAAAAAGGTAGCCCCCACTCCGTAGCGGAGGAAGATTTCCTCGGCGCGGGTGACGGACTCGGGGGGCAAGAAGAAGTACTTGCCGTAGCGATCAAGGAAAGGGCGCCCGAGTTTGCGGAAGAGCACATAGTTGACCAGCGCTCCCAACAAGGAACCCACCGTCCCCGCCACGACCGCCAGTACTGCATCAGCTCTGGGAGAGCCAAGGGTGAGAGAGCCTCGGGCAGCAAGGAAGCCCGCCGGGATCATCACCACCTCGCTGGGGAAGGGGATGAACGAGCTCTCAATGGTCATGAAAAACACGATGAGCACGTAGCCCCATACTGGGGCGATGGCGATCATCTGGTCAAGGTAGGCGACGAGGAGATTGGTCATGCGAGTTTGCTCGGACAAACCCCAATTGTCCGGCCTCGTCAACTCCGGGCCGGCTTCTTGAACCATCCAGCCGACGATAGAAGGACACGATGGATCCCCCTACGCGGGGTTTCGCTGCGATCCTCGTAACCTTCAAGGGAGTTGTACCGGCTGCGAAGTCTGTCAAGGAGCGGAGGACTGTTGGCTCAAGGCTGTTGTCGATACACATGAGCAGCGTCGGGAATCGCGGATCGTAGAACACCGCATCGACGTCAGCGCTAGAGCTCCGCCTACCTACGGCAAGTGAGCGAAGGGGGCCCGGTCAGGCGCGCTCGAAAAGGCCAGCAGCGCCCATGCCACCGCCGATGCACATGCTCACAATGGCGTAGCGGCCCTTGCAGCGCTTTAGCTCATGGAGTGCGGTGGCAGTGAGTTTTGCACCGGTGCAACCGAGGGGGTGACCCAGGGCAATGGCGCCGCCATTGACGTTGAGGCGGTCGTCTGGAATGCCAAGCTCGCGCTGGACGTAGACTGCCTGGCTAGCGAAGGCCTCATTGATCTCGAAAACGTCGATGTCACCGATATTGAGGCCCGTCTTCTGGAAGAGTTTGCGAATGGCAGGGACAGGGCCAATCCCCATGATAGCCGGGTCGACTCCGGCGGTGGCGAAGTGGCGGAAGTAACCCAGTGGCTTGATATGGAGCCGCTCCGCATGCTCGCGAGACGTGACCAAGCAAGCAGCGGCACCGTCACTGAGGGGCGAGCTATTGCCTGCGGTGACAGAGCCGGTAGTGGAGAAAGCAGGCTTGAGGGAGGCAAGCCCCTCCAGCGTGGTGTCACTGCGAACCATCTCGTCTACCTCAAAGGAGAAGGTTTGGCGCTCGTTTCCGGAGAACCTGATCCCCTTCACCGGGACGATCTCGTCTTTGAACTTACCCTCCTTGATGGCGGCAGCAGCGCGCTGCTGGCTTCGGAGCGCAAAGGCATCCTGAGCTTCCCGAGAGATTTCAAAGCGTCGAGCAACGTTCTCTGCGGTGATGCCCATAGGGGTGTAAACCGAGGCAATCCGGGCCATAGCCTCCGGCGAAGCACTAAGCTTGTTGCCGGTCATAGGAACCATGGTCATCGATTCGACACCACCTGCGATGACGACTTCGTTCCAGCCTGCAGCTATGGCGCTGGCAGCCAGTGCCACCGCTTGGAGCCCGCTGGAGCAGAACCGGTTGATGGTCATGGCGGAGGTTTCCGCCGGGAGCCCTCCCAGCATCGCTGCCACTCGAGCGATGTTCAGCCCCTGCTCCCCCTCTGGCATGGCGCAGCCGATGATGACGTCTTCGACGTCCGCAGGGCGGAAAGCCGGGTTGCGAGCCAATAGCCCGGCGATCACCTCGCCCAACAGCTCGTCTGGGCGCTTATACGCCAGGGAACCCTTATGAGCCCGGCCCACCGCCGAGCGCACCGCATCCACAATGACGATGTCTTTCATGGGTCTTCTCCTTGGTGTGTCCGTCTCAGTTGCGCAGGGGCTTATTGTTCTGGAGCATGTACATCATCCGCTCAATGCTCTTCGGTTCACCGCAGAGGCTGACAAAGGCCTCCCTTTCCAGCTCCAGGATCTCCTCCTCAGTGACCTCGCGGGAGGCACCGCCAGCCCCACCGCAAAGCACCACCGCAAGCTTCCGAGCGATGAGCGCATCGTGCTCGCTGGCATAGCCGCCAGCCACCAGCGTATCGACCATCATGCTTAGGGTGGCGATACCGCTCTCTCCAGGGAGCTTGTAGGCCCGGGGTATGGGCGGGTTGTAGCCGGAGCGAGCCAGCCCTAGCGCAAGTTGCTTGGCCTCATAGAGCTGTCGAGCCCGGTCGAAAGAAACTCCGTCGCTGCGACGGAAGTAACCGAAATGCTTAGCCTCAACAGCGCTAGTGGCCACCTTGGCCAGGGCAATGTTCTTGAAGACGTTGGTCACCACATCGTAGGTGTTGATGGTCGTTCCCTCGGGGATGTTCTCCAGCGCACGCCAGAGCATGTTGAGGGTGCCTGCACCGCCGGGGATCAACCCCACACCAACTTCGACCAGGCCTGCATAGGTTTCCGCGGCTGCCTGCACCGCCGAGCAGGCAAAGCAGAGTTCCAGACCGCCGCCTAGCGTCATGTTGTAGGGCGCTGCCACCACCGGCACCGTGGCATACTTCAGTCGTTGGGTCGCATCCTGAT
This sequence comes from Polyangiaceae bacterium, assembly GCA_025057345.1. Classification (GTDB taxonomy): domain Bacteria; phylum Myxococcota_A; class Polyangia; order Polyangiales; family Polyangiaceae; genus JANWXX01. The sequence goes on from JANWXX010000026.1 coordinate 9,548, forward strand.
AGCCCTTGACCATGGCACGGATGCTCTCCCAATCCTTGTTGTTGGCGGCCATCACCACCAAGAACAGGTTGGCACCCACGCAGAAGAACTCTCCCTGGTTGTAGATAACCAGCGACTCATATTCTTGCTCTGCCTTCTCTACCGCCTGGGGCAGCATCGCAATTACGTCCGGGTCGATGCTGTTGGCCTTGGTCTTGAAAGTGAGGCCTAGCACACCATCCCCGAGATCCCAGGCCTCGGCGCCATCGTTCTTGAGTACCGGAGCCTGGCCGCGGCGCAACACCTCGAAGGTAGTGTAGCGGGGGTCTGCTGGTCGCTTTTGGTAGTCGCCCGTCTTTAGGTCATAGACCGCACCCTCTTCCCTGTAGAAGCCTGGGGCACCTTGTTCCACCATGCGTGCAATCGATTCAGGTAGCTTGATTCCCTCGGCTATCATGCGCTTCGCGGTTTCGACAAAGCCCAATGCATCCCACACCTCGAAGGGACCAAGCTCCCAGTTGTAACCCCACTTCATCGCCTGATCGATCGCCACCACGCTGTCGGAGATCTCCCCGACACGTCGAGCTGCATAAGCTAGCCCCCGAGAGAGCACCTTCCAGGCAAACTGGCCTACAGGCCCCTGATCCGCCACCAGCTTGCGCACGCGCTCCTTCGGGTCCGAGATTTTGGCGATGGCCTTTGCTGTCTTGAGGATCTCCGGGTTGCCTCCCTTGGGCCGGTAGTCGAGGGTGTAAGGGTCGAACGTATCTGGATCTCCTCCCTGGGGCTTGCGGTAGAACCCAGCCTTGGTCTTATCCCCGAGCAGCTTCCTCTCCGCCATCGTCCGGATGAACGAGGGCACCTGAAACACTTCCCGCTCCTCGTCGTCGGACAGCGCGTTATAGCAGTTGTCCGCAACATGAATGAAGGTATCGAGGCCCACGATATCCGCTGTCCGGAAGCTTGCGCTCTTCGGATGGGCCATGGCAACTCCGGTGATCGCGTCCACATCCTCCGGGCTCAGGTGGTCAGCGAGCATCTGGTGGATCGTTGCCAGCATCGCGTGGATACCGATCCGGTTTCCGATGAAGTTCGGCGTGTCTTTGCCCACCACGATCCCCTTGCCCAGCCTGTCCTCGCCGAAGCACCGTACGCGCTCGAAGACTGCAGGATCCGTATCCTCGCCCGCCACCAGCTCCAGGAGCTTCATGTAACGAACAGGATTAAAAAAGTGCATCACCAGGAAATGCTTCCGGAATGCTTCCCCGCGACCTGCCAGCATGTCCCTAATCCGAAGCCCCGAGGTGTTCGATGCCACGATCGTCCCCGGGCGGATCACTGCCTCGACCTTCTCGAAGAGTGACCGCTTGATATCTAGGCGCTCGGCCACTGCCTCAATCACCAGATCACAGGTACTCAGCTTCCCCAAGTCATCGTCAAAATTTCCGACCTCTACCAGGGCTGCATTGGACTTATGGAAGAATGCTGCCGGCTTCGCCTTCAGCGCTTTCTCCAGGCCCCCTGCGGAGAACCGGTTGCGTGCCGCACGGTCACCCTTCTCACCCTCACTCAGGTCCGGCGGAACCATGTCCAGAAGCACCACCTGCACTCCTGCGTTGGCCAAATGAGCGGCGATTCCGCTGCCCATGACCCCCGCGCCCAGCACGCCCACGCGTCGGATCGGCTTGTTCATGCGTTCGTGTTCCTTTCCAGGAGAAAACCCGTGGCCAGGGTTTACCTAGTGCTCCCCCCGGCGCAACCCCTTGCCCGTCGGTACCCCCTGCATCTCTGCTTATCTTACCTATTTTTGCTGTTCTTCGAGCTTACCTTGCTCCCACAAGGAACCTCGCTGGCCGTTCTTTCCCACCCTGAGGTAAGGTGGCCTCCGTGCATGCGATCCGCATGATAGGGGCAGCAGTCAAGCTTGCCTTGCGAGCAGTGGCTCGGGCCAAGCTCCGTGCCTCCTTGACGGTGCTGGGCATCCTCATCGGTGTAGCTGCCGTCGTTCTCGTCACAGCACTAGGGACTGGTGCTCGCGAGCGCATCGCTCAGCAGATCGAGGAGATGGGCTCCAACACCCTCTACATCTTCCCCCAGCCAACTCAAACCTCTGGGGCCAAGAGCAAGGGCGTCGGACGACTCACCGAGGCCGACGGAAGAGCCATCCTCCGGGAGGCCACCAGCGTAGTAGCGCTGGCCCCCTTCTCCTCGACCCAGGCCCAGGTGGTCTTTGGTGATCGCAATACCGCCACCACGATCATGGGCTCGAATCTCAGTTACTTCGCCGTCCGCAAGTTTACCGTTGCCCGCGGTTCTCCCTGGACGGAGGCGGACGAGCGGAGCAAGGCCAAGGTGGTGATCCTCGGGGTCCGGGTGGTCGAGCACCTCTTTGGCAACCAGGACCCCATCGGCGCGGTGGTTCGCATCGGACGCCATCCTTACCGAGTCATCGGGGTTCTCGCCCCCAAGGGACCGAGCCCCTTCGGAGAAGATCAGGATGACCGGATCATCCTGCCGGGCAGCACCTTTCGTGCCCGGGTTCGTCCTGCCGGAGTGGACCGGGTCGACATGCTGATCGCCTCCGCTTCCTCCGCGGAAACCGTTGGGCGCGCTCAACAGCAGATCGAACAGATCCTGCGCCAGCGCCATGGCATCGTCGACCCGGAGCCCGCTGATTTCACCGTGCGCACCCAGGCGGAATTCCGCCGCACCCAGGAGGGGATCTACGCTATCCTCTCGACGCTGCTGTTGTCGGTAGCGGCGGTTTCTCTCTTCGTGGGCGGCATCGGGGTGATGAACATCATGCTGGTGAGTGTGACAGAACGGACGCGAGAGATCGGAATCCGAATGGCCATCGGGGCCCGGGAGGGAGACATCCTCCTCCAGTTCCTCGTCGAGGCCATTGTCCTCTCTCTCCTCGGTGGCCTTGCGGGAACGCTGCTGGCGCTGGGGGCGATTCATGGCTTCCGCAAAGTACTCGACTGGCCGATGCGTCTCCCGTCGCAGGCGCTGCTGCTAGCGCTGGTCACCAGCCTTGGGATCGGCGTGGTCTTCGGCTTCCTCCCCGCCCGCCGTGCTGCTCGCCTCGATCCCATCGAGGCGCTCCGCCAGGATTGAGGAAGGTAGCCGGTCAAGCCCCTGGCAAACCTCCTAGATGACGAGCACTGCCGTCCTGCTCATGTGTGCATGGAGCGAGCCGGGATGAACGACATGGCACGCTCGGCGAGGGCGGTAATGGTCAGGGAAGGGTTGACGCCAGGGTTGGCACTTACAGCGCTACCATCGATGACGTAGAGGCCCTTGTAGTGGAAGACTCGGTGTTGGGTGTCGATAACTCCGTGATCCGCGTCCTGGCCCATGCAGGCACCGCCGAGGATATGGGCAGTGGTGGGGGTACCTAGGAGAGTTTCTGTAAGCAATGTCATCGTGACACCGCCGACTTTGCGAGCGAAGCGTTCAGCAAGGTCGGTAGCCTCTTTCATAAATGCAGTGGGGGCTGGAGTACCTGGATCTAGCTCGGACACGATATTGCGGGTCATCCCGGTGAAGACGCTGCGGCCCAGCCTCATGCGCAAGGTTCCTTCGAGAGTACGCATATAAAGGAGAACCTGACTTTGCCTAGCAAAGTCGGGCACGGTGAGGGCCTTGAGCCAGATGAGAGGCTGGCGTACGAAGCTACGGATGGCGCCACCGGCACGTACCAGAATGTTGTTCCCCGGGGCGTGGGGGAGGGCAAGCATGCGGAAGAACCCAGAACCCTCGGCATAACGCACCGGTTCGATATGGCTCACTTCATCTGTATGGAGGATCGAAGTGATGGCAACACCCTTGGAGAAATCGTCCTTGGGGTTGGGGCTAATGACGCCGATCAGTGCTTCATTGTTGGTCCGGATCATATCCCCTACACGGGGGGAGAGGCGAGGTAGCCCTCGGGGATCTTCCTTCATGCGGAGCAACAGTGGGACTGTGCCCATGACACCTCCGGCAAAGATCACCTGGTCGGCCTCGATCGTACGCATTCCGTCGGGGCCCCGAGCCTGGATCTGGTAGCCGTCACTTCCGTCGTCTGCACCTCGGGGGCGAACGTGGAGTACCTCGGTTTCCGGGAGAATCCGGGCTCCGCGGCGCTCGGCCAGGTAAAGATAATTTTGATCCAGCGTATTCTTGGCTCCCACACGGCATCCTGTCATGCAAGCGCCACAGAAATTGCAGCCAACCCGCGGTGGACCTTCCCCGCCAAAGTAAGGATCGGGAACCTCCTTGTTAGGCTCACCAAAAAATACAGCGACGTGGGTTGGCTCCCAGTGTTCACTCCGGCCGATGTCCTCAGCGATCTCCTTGAGAATCCTGTCTCCGCGGGTCAGTCTGGGGTTGGGGGCTGCGCCCAGCATGGCCCGGGCAGTGGCGTAATGGCGGGACAGCTCGTTCTTCCAGTCCGCAAGCCCGGCCCAGCTCCCCTTCTGGAAGAAGTCGTCCTTGGGTAGTGGCAGCGTGTTGGCGTACACCAGCGAGCCCCCGCCGACCCCGACCCCGTGGAGCACCGTGACATGTTCAAAGAACGACATCTGGAAGATGCCTCGGAACCCTAGCTCCGGCTTCCAGAGCCAGCGGCGTACGTCCCAGTTGCTCCGGGGAAAATCCTCCTTGCGGAAGCGCCTTCCTTTCTCGATCACCAGCACCCGATAGCCCTTCTCCGTGAGCCGAAGGGCGGAAACCGACCCCCCAAAGCCTGAGCCGATGATCACAAAGTCCCAGCGTTCCGTCCCGTGGTCCTGCAGCAGCGTCGTCATTAGGTTCCTCCTTGTCTCAACTTTCCCTGGGGCGCCAACGGCAAGGAGGCCAGGGGGCCGTCGGGTGAGGTGGTCGTTTCGTAACCTTAGTTGGCTCTTCTTCTGCAAGATCCCCGAGCCCCGGAGATAAGGATGGTGCCAACTGGGTTCGCAGGGGGTGGGAGGCTTCTTAGGAAGACTGACCACAGGGCTCCAGGAAGAAGCGTTCGAGTGGGGAGACAAGGCATGGATCGGTTGGAACATGGAACATGCGTCCACCCTGCTCATCAGAGTAAAGAATGCCTTCATGATGGTTGCTGAAAAACCCCAGGCAGAGAGCTCCTCCAGATTGCCCCGTCGTTTTGGGAAGTACACGCTCCTTGATACCTTGGGCAAAGGTGGGATGGCGGAGATTTTGCTAGCCCGGGAGCAGACCAATCTGGGAGCAACGAGGCTGTTGGTGATCAAACAGATTCTGCCGGAGCTGGCAGAAAACCCGGCCTTTGCAGACGTGCTGATCCGGGAGGGGAAGCTAGCAGCGAGGCTGACCCATGCCAACGTGGTGCAGGTGACCGATCTGGGGCGCTACGAAGGAAAGCTCTTCCTGGCGATGGAGTATGTTGAGGGCTTTGACCTCAACGAGTTGCTTCGGCGCTGCTCGAAAAGCAAGATCGCACTGCCTGTGGAGTTTGCGCTGTTGATCGTGGCGGAAACCCTACGCGCTCTGGACTATGCCCACCGACGCACCGACGACGAGGGCAACCCGCTGGGGCTGGTGCACCGGGATGTATCTCCGTCCAATGTGCTGGTGAGCTTCGAGGGCGAGGTGAAGCTCTGTGACTTTGGCATTGCTCATGCTAACGAAGCTGCTAGGGATGTTGCTGGAGAGCAGATCCAGGGCAAGGCCGGTTACATGAGCCCGGAGCAGGCCCACGGCGAACCGCTGGACGCCCGAGCGGACGTGTTCTCTGCCGGCGTCATCCTCTGGGAGCTCCTTGCCGGCCGCCGTTATTACCGCCCTGCCGAAGGCCAGCCGATGATCGCTCTGGCCCGCTCTGCACCGGAGCAGCCCCTTCCAGAGCGCGGTCTGGCTCACGAGGATGCACTGCGAGGTCTGGTGGCTCGGGCGCTCCGTCCTAGGCGAGAAGAGCGCTACCCAAGTGCTCAAGCCATGTTGCGGGAGCTCGAAACACTCATGGTCCAGGCGGGGCTAGTGGCTAACCCCCTACGCTTTGGTTCTTGGCTACGCGAGCACTTCGCGGAGGAAACTCTGGAGCGGCGCAGAGCCCGGGAGCGCGCTCTTCGAGCTCTGGACACGGGGCCTCCCGTTGTGATTACGCCGCTTCCTCCCACCGTTGCTCCGGAGGAGCTACCCCCTCCGTCATCAACAGGATCTGCTGTGCCTCCGCCTGCCATGCCGCTGGCTTCTGTCCCTTCACCAGGGTTCCCTCGCTGGGGGCTGGTGGTGGTGGGGGTCGTGGTGGTGTTGCTGCTGGGAGCGCTCGCGTTCCGGTAGCTCTCGGGGGGATCTTGGGAAGAGGCTGTCCAGTGATAGCCTTCGATCGAGGTGTGTTTCTGTACACAGCCGAATGGGTGACCTTGGAGCAATCCAATCTTCTTGGAGCATCCTTCTCAGCCACCTCAGCGAGAACTTCCAGCAGGAGTGCTCACTGAGCTGCACCCTCCACGGGACCATCGATGGGCAGGGCTAGTTTACTCGTCGGGCGAATCGCTCTACACCGGCGGTACCTTGCCTGCCGAACCGACCTTCTCCCCGAAGCTTGGCGACCTGGGTATCCTGGAGCTCCCTGTCACGAGCCCTCCTGATCCCGCCCTCCTCGATCCACTGCCCTCGCTGGATCCACCCACAGATCGAAAGCTGATCCGGGCTCGGGATACAGCGGCTAGTACTCCAGAGCGGGGGGTGTTCCACGTCATGGGCGTGGTGGGGGCAGCGACGGCGCTGGTGGCCCTGGAGCTCCAGCGGCACCGGAGAGGGCCCGTGGTGTGCGTGGCTGAGGATAGCGAGGGTGCACACAAGCTCGCTGCGGATCTGGCATTTTTGCTCGGGCAAGCAGAGCCCGGGATGGCCACTGGCGAGGTGCTGTTGCTGCCACCCTACGAAAACACTCCCTACGCGGAGGTGAACCCGGATCGACGTGCCATGCTTGGGAGGCTGGCCACCCTCTCCCATCTGGCGTTGAAGCGTCCGTTTCGGTTTCTTGTGGTAACGGCAGCCTCGCTGGTGCGTAAGGTGCTTCCTCCCGAGTATGTCGCCCGGCAGACTCGAAGGGTGGAAGTGGAGAGCGAGGGAGAGCGGGACGAAGTAGTACGGGCACTGATCCAGGGAGGGTACATTAGAACCCCTGTCGTGGAAGATCCAGGCACCTTTGCAGTGAGAGGAGCGCTGCTGGATGTCTGGCCCCCCTCGTCGCCAGAACCTGTTCGTATGGAATTTTATGGGGATCTGGTTCTGTCCATCAAAGCGTTCGAGCCTGAGAGCCAGCGGACCACTCAGGACGTGGCTGAAGTCACCCTGGCTCCGGTGCGGGAGGGGATCGCCACAGAAGTGACCGCAACGCGAGTGAAGAGCGTGCTTCACGATCTGTGTGATGCCTACCAGTGGCCTACCAGCAAGATTCGTACGCTGGTGGAGGATGTGCTCTCAGGACGTCCTTTCTTCGGCTCGGATGGGTTGTTGCCAGCGTTTACAGAGCTGACGTCCATCCTGGATTACGTAGCAGTCGATGTTCCGCTGGTGCTGGAGGATCCAGCGGCACTGGTGCGGGCAATCCGGGAAGAGCTGGGACGAGCCATGGCCGATGAAGAAATGCGGCTGTCTGTGCCTCACTTCCCTAGGGATGCGTTTTACTTCTCGGAGTTCGATTTGGCAGAGCAACTCCAGCAACGAGGGATTTTGTGCTTGCATCGGGGCGGGGTTGCGGGGGGGGATGAGGCAGAGGATCTGGAGGCATTGGAGTCGGTGCCCGAGGACGCACCGACTCTGGATGCGCGAGGGCACGAGGATCTGGAGCGAGCGGGAAAGCAAGCGCGCAAGGAGCATGGGAAGGCAGGAACGCTGGAGCCTCTGGTACGGAGGATTCATGCTTGGACGGAGGCAGGGCTGGTGGTGGTGTTGTCTGCTCGGGCAGAAACCCAGGCGGAACGATTGACAGCCTTGCTGCGCCATGCGGGGGTGAGCTGCCGCAACCGGGTGGGGTCTTTCGCACTAGAGTGGCTGCAGGAACCCGCATCGCAAGGGGTCGCCCAGGTGGTTGTGGGGCCACTGAGCCGGGGAGCAGTATTGCCAGGAGAGGGGTTGGTACTTGTCACAGAAGAGGAAGTCTTTGGATCTCGGGCCCACCGGGCAACGCGCAGAGAGCGCAAGGGCAAGGAGAAAACAAAAGCATTTCTGGAGGATCTCCGGGCGCTAGAAGTGGGGGATCTGGTGGTCCACTCGGAGCACGGGGTAGGGCGCTACCAGGGGCTAGTACATCGGGAAGTGAACGGGCATACCGTCGATTTGCTGGTGGTGGAATACAGCGGTGGAGACCGGCTATACCTCCCAGTCTACCGACTGAACCAGATCCAGAAGTTTTCCGGTACAGAGGGGGTGCCGAGGCTAGACAAGCTGGGTGGATCGACCTTCGCGAAGACCAAGGCCAAAGCGGAGAAGCAGGCGAGACAGATGGCAGATGAGCTGCTGCGGCTCTATGCCGAGCGCCAATCGATCCCAGGGCATGCACTGCCAGAAGCAGGTGATGACTATGCAGCTTTTGAGGCGACCTTTCCTTTCGATGAGACGCCAGATCAGGCCCGTGCCATCCAGGACGTACTCAACGACCTAGAGTCTCCTCGACCCATGGACCGGCTGGTATGCGGCGACGTGGGCTTCGGCAAGACGGAAGTAGCCATCCGGGCAGCTTTTCGGGTAGCCATGGCGGGGCGTCAGGTGGCGGTGCTCTGCCCCACGACGGTACTAGCACAGCAGCACTTCTTGAACTTTCAAGCGCGCTACCGAGATTATCCGATCCGGGTAGGAGTACTCTCCCGGTTCCAAACCAAGGGAGAGATAGATGGGGTGTTGCGCCAGGTGAAAGAGGGATCCCTAGACGTTGTGGTGGGCACACACCGTTTGCTCTCCAAAGATGTTCATTTCAAAAACCTAGGGTTGCTGGTTGTGGACGAAGAGCAACGCTTCGGGGTAGCGCATAAAGAGAGGATCAAGCAACTTCGGAGAAACATCGACGTACTAACGCTCTCAGCGACACCGATTCCAAGGACACTCCAGATGGCCGTGACTGGTCTGCGGGATATGTCGCTGATCACCACTCCTCCGGTGGATCGGCGTGCCATTCGGACTATTGTGACCCGTTTTGACGACCAAGTAGTTCGGGAAGCAGTGCGCCGCGAGCTAGGTCGGGGCGGCCAGGTTTTCTACGTATATAACCGAGTGGAGGGGCTTTACGAGCGAGCAGCGAAGCTCCAGCAGCTAGTGCCAGAAGCCCGGATTGCCATCGCGCACGGGCAGATGTCCGAGGTAGCGCTAGAGCAGGCGATGCTCGACTTTGTGGAGGGCAAGTTCGATGTTCTCTGCGCCACTGCCATCATTGAGAGCGGCCTGGACATCCCCCGGGCCAACACCATCCTCATCGATCGGGCCGACCTTTTCGGTCTGGCACAACTCTACCAGCTCCGAGGGCGCGTGGGTCGCTCCCGAGAGCGTGCGTTCTGTTACCTGATTGTCCCCCCTGCTAGTGCCATGACCGACGAAGCGCGGGCTCGCATTGAGGCTCTTGAGCGCCACACAGAGCTTGGCTCTGGCTTCCAGGTTGCCAGCCTTGACCTGGAGCTGCGCGGCGGTGGGGATCTGCTCGGCGCTGAGCAGAGCGGCATGGTGGCCAGTGTTGGCTTCGACCTATTCTGCCAGATGCTCCAAGACGCAGTGCGCCAGCTCCGGGGCGAGGAAGTGGTGACCGAGGTTGAGCCGGACCTCAACTTCGATGTGGAGGCCTTGCTACCCGAACAGTACATCGATGAGGTAGGTGTACGCCTCTCCTTCTACAAGCGCTTGGCGTCTGCGGACGACGAAGCAGAAGTTCAGGAGATTGCTGCTGAGATGGAGGATCGCTTCGGACCTCCCCCCCGTGAGGCGAAGAACCTGGTGACTCAGATGCGGATCAAGGTCGAGCTTCGTCGGCTCCGAGTGCTTGGCTGCGACGCTTCCGCTCGCGCGGTCACTCTCCATCTGCGGGAAGATACGCCTCTCGACCCGGCGAAGGTGATGGCGTTGATTCAAAAGAAGGGCTCTCCCTATCGGATGACCCCCGATATGAAGCTGACGCGACGGTTCAGCGACGAACAGGTCGACGGCCTTCAGAATGCCGAGATGGTTCTGCAGGATCTCGCCGCATGCCTACGTTGATGCCCTCATCTAG
>JANWXX010000270.1 GCA_025057345.1 Polyangiaceae bacterium
GGTCTAGCTCAAGAAGGCTGGCACGTAGCAGTTCCAGGGCGTGAAGGGCGATCTCCTCGACCCCTTCGTTCGTACCAAGACGCAGCTCACGGAGCACCTGCTTGCCAGTGACTCGGTCGTTGACCCAAAGCAGAACTCCGCCGTCCTTCTTAGGTCGTACCCAGATCGTCGCTGCAGCGCCTCGCTCCTGAGTCATCCGAGCCACCGCCTCGTCCGTAGGGGGGGCTGGAGGTGGTGTTAGGACCGCGTCAAGCCCAAGCGTCGCCAACTCAACTTCCAGGCGGTGACCCACCGGGTCGTCGTTCCCCTCCGTTACAATCAGCACCGCAGGGGCAGCCCATGTCGACGGAGTCCCCAGGAACCACCCCAGCAGCATGGGAGAGATCGAGCCTTTCTTCATGGCTCTGCGAGCTTGCGGGCGAGCGCCTCGTAAGCCCCCCCGGGGAAGCGAAGTAGATACTGCTGCGCTGCATGGCGTGCACCATCTTGATCCCCTGAGCGCTGTCGGGCCTCGACCAATCTGCCTAGTGCCTCCTGGGCGAAGGGGCCGGCAGGTTGCTCGTTCAGGTACGTGGCGAACCAGCCTGCTGCATCCCCATAGGCTCGCTGCTGGTCAAAGGCGATCCGGCCCAGGATGAAGGCAGAGGTGGCCGAGCGCCCATCTCCAGGGAAGCGTCGGCGTAGCGTCATGAGTGCCTGCCGGGCTCGTCCTGTATCGCCTGAGAAGCGTGCTACATCTCCCAGAAGTGCTAGCTCTCCTACATCAAGAGAATTGCACAAATTGTCAAAGCCCTGAGCATTCGCTGCGGCCATGGCCTCTTGATACCGGCGAGCACTGGCCAGCTCCTTCCATCCAAGCTCTGCTGCAGGGGCACTCCCAGAGGGAGCCACTGGGGACGTGATCGAGCGGGCTGGGTCCACGTTAGTGGGCGGGGGCAAGGGAAGCGCGGGAGAGGAACGCTGAGCAACGGGTGTGGTACTCAGCTCGGGGAGAGGATTGTCGGAAGATGTGCCGGAAGATGTCGGAGGTGTCGAGGGCCGAGCGCTCTCTGTAGCAGGCAGCGAAGGAGAGGTAGGAGGGGGGGGCTTGCACACCATCGAGACACTCTCGCCAGCCACGAATCGCCTCGTTTCTGTATGGCAGGGGCTCCTGACCTCGACGGACCCCTCCTCCATCGTCAGGTGAAAGCGCTCTTGGGATGCATCCCACTCCACAGAGAACCTGGTTCCGGTCACTCGCACTTCGAAGGGACCAGCGTTCACGAGCCAACGAGCCCCGGGCCGACGGACAACGGACAGCTCGGCACGACCTCGCTCCAAGATGACCCGGGCTCCCTGCCGGTCGATCTCGGCTACCCGGGCCTGCGCAGCAGGGGTGAGGTGGAGGGAAGTCCCATCGGAGAACTGTACCGGAAGCCCCCCCTCCGGGGCGGCGATCCAGGCGTCCGGTGCTCCCGGCTGACCCGCGACCTCGAACTGCAAAGCTCCAGGGCGGGAGGCCTGCCACAGAAGCAGCACCAGGGCAGCCGCTGCCACAAGCACGAAGGCTGGCCATCGTCCACCTCTCTTGCGCTTGCCTTCGGCCAACCGCTTCCTCGCCTGACGAAGGGCATCCTGCCGAGCGAGCTGGTGGTCTTGCTCCTCAGCAAGGATGCGGCCAAGCTCCATCCATTTCGTTGGATCCATCATTCCCCCCCTCCAAGCCACTGCTGGAGTGCAGGCTCGCGACGTGCCCTCGCTTGGAAGATCTCTTGCGCCCGGGCCAACTTCCGCTTGATGGTGGCAAGGCTCACCCCACATACCTCCGCCACCTCGGTGAGCTCCATCCCGTCAATGTACCGTAGCGCGAAGGCGATCCGCTCGTCCTCCGGCATGCCGTCCAGGATTGCGTACACCCGCGACAGCGCCAGCGTTACCTCTCCGGTCGCTCCTGTCGACGGTGGTTCAGGCAGCTCATCCCACCCCACAAATCGAAGCCACGAGCGCCGCTTCCTCCTCCGGAGGCAGGCTCGTGCCGTGAATACTGCGATGCTCGATAGCCACCCCCGCAGCGCCTTTGGATCGCTCAGCCGCTCGATCCCCTCATAGGCCTCGAGGAATACGTCGTGGAGCAGATCCGGGAGCTCTCCATCTACCCCGAGTACTCGCGCCAGCACCCGCTGAACGTGTGGCCCGTAGCGCTCGAAGAGCGCCCGCTGTGCCTCCGGATCCCTCGCCCGGAGCCCCACCACCAGGGCTTCCTCGCTCCCGGGGGGGGAATATAGGTATTACTTGACCCATTCGGGCAGGCTCACCTCCGGGGATGGGCTGTCGCAGCATCATTCGCAACTTGGAGTATCCGCCGGAGTGCTCGATGGCTCATCTTTTTTTTGTGGGAGGCGCTGCGGGGGTGAGGTGCTGGTATGCACGAGGGCAATGACCAAGCTGCCTCGTGTTTTTGTCGACGGACAGGAGGGCACCACGGGCCTACGGATCCACGAATATCTGGCGGCTCGCCAGGAGCTGGAGGTTCCGCGGATTGACCCGGAGTGGCGCAAGGATCCGGCGGAGCGGGCCCGACTTCTGAACGCCGCCGACGTGGCCTTCCTCTGCCTTCCGGACGCTGCAGCGCGGGAGGCGGTTTCCCTGGTGACCAACCCGACCGCCCGGATCATCGATGCCAGCACAGCCCACCGTACCGATCCCTCCTGGACTTTTGGCCTGCCGGAGTTGACTGCTAACCAGTGAACACGCCTGCGGGGAGCACGTTGCATTGCCAACCCGGGGTGCCACGCCACGGCATTTTTGCTATTGGTGAGGCCGCTGGTAGAAGCAAAAGTATTGTCACCGGTGTTTCTCCTGAGCGCAACCTCGCTCACCGGATACTCGGGGGGCGGCAAGCAGATGATCGCTCGTTACAAGACCGGAGAAGACCCCAAGCTCTGTGCTCCGTGCCCCTACGCTCTGGGGCTGGAGCACAAGCATCTGCCGGAGATGAGGGGCCATGGGCTGTTGACCCGAGCGCCGGTCTTCCAACCCATTGTGGGCAACTTCGAGCGAGGGCTGGCGGTGACGATCCCTCTGCATCTCGACCAGCTTGCTCCAGGAACCACCGGAGCCACCCTCCAGCGGATCTATGAGGAGCGGTACAGTGGCGAACCCTTTGTCCAGGTGATGCCCCTGACGGACCCAGCCGCCTTGGAGGTAGGCTTCTTCGACGTTCAGGGGTGCAACGACACCAACCGGGTCGACCTCTTTGTCTTTGCCAACTCTACCCAGGCGCTGCTGATGGCTCGCCTCGACAACCTGGGGAAAGGCGCCGGAGGTGCTGCTGTTCAGAACATGAACCTCTGCCTCGGCCTTCCGGAGCAGGCGGGCCTGTCATGAAGGGTGGCCTCGACGAGCTGGTGGCGCTCCTGACCCCGGAGCCCATCGAGCAGAACCTCTTCCGCGGACAGAGCCAGGATCTCGGCTGGGGTACAGTCTATGGCGGCCAGGTACTAGGCCAAGCCCTCTCTGCGGCAGCCCGGACCGTCCCTGTTGAGCGTTATGTACACTCGCTGCACGCCTATTTTCTCCGCCCTGGGGATGCAAGCCGCCCCATCCTCTACGAGGTCGATCGGATTCGCGACGGTACTTCCTTTACAACCCGTCGTATCGTAGCGGTCCAAAAAGGCGAGGCCATCTTTCACATGGCTGCCTCTTTCCAGCGTCGCGAGGAGGGGTTCGAACACCAAGCCCAATGCCTGATGTCCCCCCACCGGAGAGCCTCCCTACCGAGCAGCAACGCTTCCATGCCTTTGCCACCCGCATTCCGAACTTCCTCCGGGATCGGATGAACTCCCGGCGTCCTATGGAACTTCGCTACACCGACCCGGATGTCGATCCGCTGCTCCCCCCTCCTCGACCTCCGCTCCGTGCCATCTGGATGCGGGCAGCTTGCACCCTCCCGGACGACCCGGCTCTCCATGCCTGCCTCCTCGCTTACGCCTCCGACAGCGGTTTTGTCACCACTGCCCTGCTCCCCCACGGCGTCTCTTGGCTTACCCCCGGGATGCAGGTCGCAAGCCTCGATCATGCTATGTGGTTTCACCACCCATTCCGCGTCGATCAGTGGCTACTTCACTCGATTGACAGCCCAGCTGCCAGCGGAGCACGGGGTCTTGTGAGGGGTCGTATCTTCACTCGGGATGGCAAACTAGTCGCCTCCACTGCCCAGGAGGGACTCCTCCGTCAACATGCCCGTCCGCCTTCCACGCAATGTCGGTCTAGGTTAGGGGAAGCGGTGCCCGCACTCGATGCAGAAGTCATTGCCAGCTAGTCGAGGGAAGCCGCATGCTGGACAGTCTCCCAGATCCCGTGGGATACGCGCCAGGAGCTCGTTCCTCGCCTGCTCCACAGCCGCCAGGGATTCCTCGATCTCCGCTAGCTCGTCGTTGGTTTCATCTCGCAGAAATACCGTATGCATCGGAAGAATCGGCCCGCTAAGGGGTGGTGGTGGCTCCGAGGGTGGTGGGTCGTAGAATTCCTCAACCACGTGGAGCAAGGGACCCGAAGGGGGCGGTGCCTCCTCCACCCGCACCAGCACCACCGAGATATTGTCCGTCCCCCCTGCATCGTTGGCCATGGCTACGAGAAGATCGCAAGACTCCTTCAGATCCTCCTGAAGCCCGAGAACTTCGGCGATATCCTCTTCCTTGACCATGTTGTAGAGCCCGTCGGAGCACAAAAGCAGGGTATCTCCCGGTTGCACCGGCAGGCTCCCCAGCTCTACCTGAATCTTGTCCTTCATCCCCAAAGCTCGGGTCACCACATTCTTCGGCAGCTTGGCTAGCTTCTCCGGGCTTAGATCGGGCTTGAGGGCTAGCGCCTCGTTGTGGAGCGAATGATCTCGGGTCAGCCTCCTCAGCTCTCCATCCCGGAGCAGGTAGCAGCGACTGTCACCCGTGTGAGCCAGGATCGCAGTGTCCTCGTGGATATGAAGTGCCACCACCGTCGAGCCCATTCCCTTGTGACCCTCATGGCTCGTCGAAATTTCGTAAATATCCCGATTGGCTTTGCGGATTGCGCTCGCAAGACGCCTCCCTTCCGCACTGGCGTCCCCGTCGTCCAGATGGGGTGGCTCATCCAGGGGAATCTGGGCCGTTGCTTCAAAGAAATTGTGGATCGACTTGACTGCCAGCTTGCTCGCAATATGCCCCGTTGCATGCCCTCCCATCCCATCGCATACCAGGAAGAGCTGAAGCTCTGGGGCCAGCAGGATGCTGTCCTCATTTTGCTCCCGGATCCTTCCTGGATCCGTCTTTCCTGCCGCCTCTAGTCTCACCGATCGCTTGCCGAGCCCGATACCTCGTTCCACCCAGTAACCTCGCTGCAAGGCCTGCCCCTCTCCGGGGGCGTGCGAGCGCAGCCTACGATACACTGTCCTGCCTACTGCAAGAGGTTTCCCGGCGAAGGCAACGTTCTTCGCCAGAAGCCCCCTTGACAGCATAGGCAAAGCGACTGTGTCCTGGTTGCCCATGGATGCCACAACCTACCTGATGCGCCATGGCCCGGCGGAAGATGACTCACCCAGCGGTCAGGATTTCGACCGTGCCCTCACAGCTTCGGGGCGGGAGCGTGTGCTTCGGGTGGCAGCGGAGCTGGTTGCTCAAGGGGAAGCTCCACGGGTGATCCTGGCAAGCCCGCTGGTGCGCGCACTCCAAACTGCGGAACTAGTCGCCCAGGTTTGCAAGCCTGCAGAGCCGGTGCGAGTCCGGCGAGAAATTGCTCCCGGCGGTGATCTAAGAGGATTGCTCTACGAGGTGATTCGCTCCAAGACACCGCGAGTGATGCTGGTAGGGCATGAGCCTTCGCTGACGGATGTTGCTGCTGCTGTGCTTCCTGGGGGCTTTACCGAGGGCTTCGAGAAGGCGATGGTGATGGGGCTTGTAACCCGCGAGGGAGCGCCCATCACTCGGCGCTTTCTGCTTATGCCGAAGACTCTGGTCTGGCGCCAGGGATAATCCGCGGGAGGTCAAGGCAGGAGGGGTGTGATACACAAACTCGCCCAGACCAAGACGGAGTAGGCTATCTCGGAATCTCAGGAGAATACCATGCTCGAAAAGCTCAAAGATGCCGTCGTCTCTACTGTCAATCGAGTCGCTTACGGCAAGCCTCCCGAGGGGGGGCCTAACTCCGTAGCGGAGATCTCCCTCCGGAAACTCGATGGTTCTCCAATGCCCATCGACGACTTCAAGGAGAAGGTCGTGCTGTTTGTCAACGTAGCGAGCCGCTGCGGGTTGACGCCTCAGTACGAACAGCTCGTGGAGATCTACCACCGCTACCGCGATCGAGGATTCTTGGTTGTGGGAGTGCCCTGCAACCAGTTCCTTGGCCAAGAGCCCGGCTCCCCTGAGGAGATTGCGACCTTCTGCTCCTCCACCTATGGCGTTGATTTTCCCTTGCTGGAGAAGCAAGACGTGAATGGTGCTCACCGGAGCCCGCTCTACCAGTGGCTCATTGGGAGCCAGGTCGGTGGAGGCTCCGATATCTCCTGGAATTTCGAGAAATTTCTAGTCAATCGTCAAGGGGAAGTAATCCAGCGATTCTCTCCCCGAGTGAAGCCGGATGCTCCCGAGGTGCTCCAGGCCATTGAAGCTGCCCTCGGCTGATCTTGTGGGCTTTCTCAGAAGCCCGGGTTGTTGATGGTCGCCGGGTTAAAGCCTCCCGCGGGCTTGCTGGTCTGTGCGGGAGGAGAGGTTGGGGTTGCGGCCGGAGCCGCTGTAGTGGGTGCAGGAGGAGGTGGACGTTTGAGCTTTGAGCCTCCCTTGGCAACCGTAGAGGTAGGTTGCTGCTTTTCCGCAGGGGGGAGGCTATTGAGATCCACCG
>JANWXX010000271.1 GCA_025057345.1 Polyangiaceae bacterium
CACTGCTCCCACAAGAAGGGCTGCATACAAGTCCCTTCACGGATCTTGACGGCGTGGAGTTGGTTGCTGGAGCAACCAAGGGAGGGAACGCAACCCCTCAAGGGAAACAAGCGCCGCGAAGGGGCTTCCGGAAGCTATCCATTCGGGTTTGGTATGAGATTTACCCAATTCGTAGCCCTCGGATCTGGAGTACCAGCGCCGGGCGAAGGTGCTCCTCCAAAGCCAATTCCAGGGGAAGCATGCCCGAGAGCCATGCGAGAAGGGCTCCAAAGTACAGACTGAACACATTGCTGGCCGCCTGCATCGGCAGCACCTCAGGTGCAACCTCCCCCTGCTCCTGAGCTTCTCGCACCAGTGCGGCCAGCCGGTGAAGGAAGGCAAACGTGAGCGCGTTCACTCGCTCCGCATTCGGCCCGCTCGCACCCGGAAGCAAGCGTACAAAGGCTGCACCCAGTGCTGGATACTCACTGTACATCCGGAACAGTCGGCGGAACACGTGCATCCATCGCTCCAGCAGTGGCCCTCGTCGAGGCAACCCGTCGAAGGCATCTTCTACAGCCTCCTCCAGCCGATCATGCATCACCAAAAACAGCAGGTCTTGCTTATCCCTAGCGTACAAAAAGAGCGTACCTGTAGCGATCCCTGCACGTTCGGCCACCGCTCGGGTCGTCGTTTTCTCGTACCCCTCCTCCCGAAACAGATTCCACGCAGCCTGCCGAATCTTCTCCCGGCGATCCTGCTTCTTCTGTCCCCGAAGTGACCCTTCTCGACCGACCTTGCTCATGATGAAACCAGAGGATGCAGCGTAATACGACTTTATAAATCTACTTGACTCCACGGTTCATAGAGCAAAAATATGAACCCGCTCATTTATGGGGGTGCCGTGGGAACCAGCTACGACCCGACGATGACTCTTCGAGAGGCTCGTGCCTGCTACTTCCAGAACAACGGGTTTGGCGAAGACGGGGGGTATGGGGCCGCTTGGGTTGATTTCAAACTGGGCTCAGTGCCCATGCCGTTCCCTAACACAAAGGAGCGTGTGCGAGCGGTGCGCTACCACGACCTGCACCATATCCTAACCGACTACCGAACCGATACCCTGGGGGAGTTCGAGATCAGTGCCTGGGAAATCACTGCAGGCTGCAGGGATTTCTGGGCAGCATGGGTGTTGAATCTCGCAGGAGTGGCTGCAGGGTCGCTCGTATGCCCCCGACGTACTTACCGAGCCTTTGCCTATGGCCTGGGGACCAGATCCCTCTACGGCGAGGACTTGGAGGTACAATTGGCCCGGACTGTAGGTGAGGTGCGGGCAGAGCGACTTCCTGCGGGGACCATACCTTCGGGGGTTACGGTGGCCGCACGTTTTCTGGGGACGGTGGTCGTTGGTGTTGCAACGATAATCGCGCTCACTGTCTTGGTTGTTGCCTTGGTACCCTTTGGGGTGCTGGCAGGATGGTTGAGAAAACGGAAGGTTCGGGCTTAGCCTTTGCTGTGTTCCTCTCAAGGGCTGCGGTGCCCCATAGTAGGGTAGGCTCAAGCGATGATGGCTTGGATCATGCTCCGCGCCCGTTGGACGGTAGTGCGCACCCTGGCATCCGCTTCCTCCTCCATGGGGCTTATGGAGGTAGGGGGGCACACGAGGAGGCCATGAAGACACGCCAAGAAACCGCGGCCGTGAGGATCACCCTAGCCAGGAGCGTATCTGCCTCCTCCGGCCAGGAGAAGGGGCGGCGACGCGGCTCCGGAGAGGGAGGGCGCTCCTTCCTGGTCCGGGAGCCTAAGCCATGCGCTCCCCCGAGCCGCGGAGCTGGCCCGTCACCCAAGACATGTCGGCACCGACCCTAGTGGGGGGTCCTGGCGCAACGCCACCCCACGCCGTTGCTGCGATTCGCGGGCGCGAAGTTGTAGCGGCAGGCCGCGCGAAGGCTGTCGGCGCCGCTGATGAAGTCGCCGCCACGTTCCACGCGGGTGGAGCCGATATTTACGTTAGCACAGTTCTTGCAAGAGCCTGGACTACTGTATGAACTGTACCACAAGCCGTCGTACCAGTCAAGGGTCCACTCCCACAAACTTCCGGCAAGATCCATCTGCCCGTACTTCCCCTTCCCCGCAGGCGTACTCCCCACCACCGGCAGGTCCGCCGCCTCGCACGACGACGTCCCGTTGAACAGGCACCCGTACACCGCCAAGGTCTTGCTCGGCGCTTGCGACCCCCACGGGTACAACCGGTTGTCGCTTCCCCCGGCCGCTGCGTACTCCCACTCCGCCTCCGTCGGCAGGAACCCTCCGTCCCAGATGCAGAACGCATACGCCTGGTACCAGTTCACGCAGTTCTGCGGCTTGTTCTCATTCGCCCCCACATTCGGCGTCCACGTCGCGAAGGTCGAATCGCACGCCAGCGACGAGGAGCTGTCCCAGGTGCTCTTGGCGCTGTGCAGATGACTGTTCCAGCTCGCATCCCAGCCGCTCTCCCCGCTGATCTGCCCTCCGCTCAGGTGGCTGTGCTTCCCGGCGCCGGCCGCGGGCTTCCACCCACCCACCACCGCATCCACGAACTTCCGGAACCGACCCACCGTCACCTCGTACCGATCCAGACCGAACGTATCCACGATCACGTCGTGCTCCGGCTGCTCGTTGCTACCCCCGCTCGCAGCGTCCGACCCGCTGCCACGGCCCATCGGGAACGTGCCCCCGGTCACCACATCCGTTGCGCAGCAGCTATCGTTCCCGCTCGACCCGCAGGTGTTCGCCAGTCCCTGACAGCTCGGCTTCGTGCACCCCGACGTGTTCAGCGTGCAGAGGCTCGTGCATGTCACGCTCCCTTTGCTTTCCGGTCCCACCGCACTCGCACACGTCGCTCCCCCCAGAGCCCACCCGTCACACTCTTCCCCTACTTCAATCTTCCCATTCCCACACCAAGCACATTCACTCGTATCGAACTTACAATCAGCTCCGCACCCGAGTTTCCCCTGTGCCGGTCCTTGCACGACGCTGGAGCAGTCCTGTCCACCCAGATCGTTTCCATCGCACTGCTCCCCGCTCTGCCGCACCCCATCTCCACATAGGAGGCCCCCGCCAGCCATACCGGCAGCACCTCCGTCCGTACCACCCGAGCTGCCTGCCTGCCCCCCGACACCCGCTGCACCCGACACCCCTCCTGCGTGAGCACCACCTTCCCCCCCTTCCCCCGCTCCGGATGCACCCAACATCCCTCCTGCGTGGGCACCACCTTCCCCCCCTTCCCCGGTACCACCGAGGCCTCCCACTCCGGCACCGCTCACTCCGTCTCCCCCTGCCGTTCCTCCTCCCTGCGAGATTTCAGCCCCGGAAAGGGTTGTGCAAGCAGCCATCAGCCCTGAGAGGAGCACCCTGAGGCAAGAGCGCATACCTCTCATTTTAGAGGAGGAAGCAGCCATGTTCAACGCCGCCTGCGACACCGTTGGCCCAAAGCGCCTTGGGGCGCTCGATGCCATTGCCATCATGGTAGACAGCAAAGATGGCAAGCAATCCAAGAAACCCAAGGGTGGTTGACCGTCCGCGGCGATAACCGGAATTTGCTGTACCCACCTCCTCTCAGCCCCAGGCGGCAGCCCGGATCGTTCAGGAAGCCCAGGAGCGCATCCCCGCCATCCTCTCCCTTAACCCTGCGGAGCGGGAGCGTATCCCGAAGATGGACGAGTAGGCCGAGGAGCACCGCAAGATCATCGACATCCAGATCGCAGGTTGCCGCTGCAAGGTCACCTTTTCAGTCAAGGCGGTGGTAGAGGCCCACAGGGAGCGCATAGGAGCTCGATCAACCCCTGCAAAGGAAGCACCCTCTGGTTCCCCCTGCTGCAGGTATCATGAACTTACTCAGTATGCCCCCAGAACCCGAATGCTATGGGCTTGCGCTATAGGCTTGCTCACTCGACGCGAGCAGCACCGACATCTTGCACGCTCACCGCCCCGGACACCGTCGTAGGCGACGTTGCATTTCCTCCGGTGAGACGCACATGGCGCAGCTGGCCATTCTTCACGTAGACCAGCTCGGCGTCGGCTCCCTTGGTTCCCGGAGTCATCGCTAGCCCCCCCACCCCTCCACTCCCGCGGTCGATCACCTTGGGCGCCTGCCAGGAGCCGCCCCCGGGGCGGAAGGAGAAATAGACCCCATCGTCGCCGATGAAACCGCGCCAGACCAGGTACATCCCGCTGGGTGCTTGGACGGCAACTGGAGAGCTGTCGGTGATAGCGTCGTTCAGCACCACCACCGGCTGGGTCCAGCCATTTCCGTCGCGGACTATCGAGCATATCTTGCTGTCGGTGTTCCTCACGAAGAAGACCGTGAGCTGGTTCTTGTCATCGTGAATCATCGCGGGGGTGATGTAATTCTTCGTTCCAGCTCCAAAAAGAGGTGCGGAGGCGGTCCACGAACTCCCGTTGTGAAACAGTACGTAAAGCCCCTGATTTGCTCCTGCATAGACCCCCCAGGCGGTTGCTCCATGCACCAACACCGTAGCGTGACTGTTGCCAAAAGCCTGAGGATTATCGGTCCCGAGAGGTTCCTCGGTCCCAAAGTTTCCTCCCTTGAAGGTCAGCGCGAAATGCTTCCCTCCACGCCGGTAGGTGGCCCAGCTTGTCTGGCTGCTTACCGAATAAGAGGGGCCGTCTTGAGCTCCATAACCTGGGCCTACCTTGGCAAACGATCCCCAGCTTCCCCCCGACCAGGACGAACTCCAGAGCTGCTCTGCGTTCTCGCTGAAGACCCGGACCAACGCCTGCGCTTTCCCCCCACCGGTGGCCACTACCGCAGGCTTGCCCAAGATGCCGGGCTCTGGAAGCGAGGTTCCCTTCCAACCTGTTGCCTCTGTGTAGACCCCGGAAAATGGCTGCCCCGACAGTGCGCTCGCCAACACCACCAGCGTTGCCTCCACTGGAGCTCCCCCGCTCCCGCTGGTACCTGCAGATCCTCCACTCCCTGCCATACCGCCTGAGCTTTCTCCTGCGCTTCCGCCCGCACTACCTCCAGCCCCGCCGAAGCTCCCCCCTTGCCCCACTCCTCCAGAGCCGGCCTGCCCTGATCCTCCTCCATCACCTCCTTGCCCTACTCCTGAGCCACCAACTGCTGCGCTTCCTGCAGTGCCCCCTTGGCCCGCCCCTCCTTCGCCACCACCCCCCCCGGAGCCGGCCCCACCGTCGGAGCCGCTCTGCCCGGACCCTCCGCCCCCAGCTACACCTGCGCTTCCCGAGGCGCCAGCCCCCCCGCCGGCGGCCCCTGAAGAACCGGCAGCCGCCTCCCCGGCAACACCCCCACCTCCCTGGCCGGCAGCTCCACCACTGGCAGCCCCGGCGGAAGTGCCTCCACTCCCTCCGATCCCTGCATCACCACCTGAGCCTGCGTTACCGCCAGCCCCGGAAGTTCCACTGCTCCCCGACATGCCCGAAGCCCCAGAGACTCCTGAAGTCCCAGATGCCCCGGAACTTCCACCCCCCCCAGAACCGCTGCTGGACCCTCCCGCTGCGCCTCCCGTCCCTTGAGGAGGATCGACTCGGGTACCGTCATCCGCTCCGCTAGCGCAAGCGAACAGCCAGAGCAAACCAACCCCAAACCACCTACCAGCCATGCACCACCTGGGGCTCATCTCAGGAGAACGATACCACCAAACAAGAGAGTAACGACGAAGAAGCCCAAATCACATAGTGCTTGCGGGAGGAGCCTCCAGGTGAGCCAGAAGGGCCTCTCGAACATCCGCTGGCATCTCGCAGGAGCGCAGAGCATGCAGATCCGAGGTGACAAAGGTATGGTCAAGCTCGGCCACAAGTACCTCGTCCTGTTCCCGGATGAAGCGATAACGCAGTACCGCACTCCGGTTGCCAAGACGAAGTGTGGTTACCTCGATCCGGACCACATCGCCGTAGCGAAGCGGCGCAAGGTAGCGAGCCTCCAGCTTCACCGTCGGGACACCCACCCTTCGATCCATGATCATTCCAGCGTACCCCCCCACCAGGGAGGAGAAGAAGTGCTCCATCGCTTCGTGGGCGTAGCTCATGTAGCGGCCAAAAAAGACGATTTGTGCGGCGTCCACGTCCTCGAAGCGCACCGGGCGTCGGTAAGCGATCATCCTGGAGTCTCCTTGCCTTCCACGGCGGCGGCATAGCTTGCGGGGAGCCGAAGGATGCCGAGGAGGCTAGCAGAATCATGACCTCGGCAGGGAGCAGGAATCGGTGACCAGGAGGCATCGCTTATGCTAACCCGTTGAGGTACGATGGCTGGCTGGCTTTCCGCGGTTCGACGATGTGCCCTTGCTCTAGCAGGGCTGACGCTCCTCGGATGCACACGCCAGGATCCCCCGGGGGCTAGCAGCGAGGAGGAGCCAGCTCCGAGCGTGGTCGTGGTGGAGGGCGCTGCGCCGCGGACCTTGACGGCCGCGACAACCTCCGCGTCAGCGCCCTCCCCCCCTCGGGAGGGCGAAATACCGATCGGCCCCGAGTATGAGGTATCCGCTGAGGGAGCGCCCCTAGTAGCGGCGATCGCTCGACCCGTCTGGATCTACGATGGACCTGACACTTCGTTCAAGCGTCTGGGCTACTTGAACCCAGGCATGGTTCTCCGCCGTGCTGAGCAGCCGGTGGCTCGCACGCCGCGTTGTCGCGGTGGCTGGTATCGGGTCGCGCCACGGGGTTTTCTGTGCATGAACAGCGAGGTCACCAGCGACCTTACGCACCCGGTTGTAGTAGCCTATACCAAGCAGGCGCGTCGTGGTGAGCCGCTGCCCTACGTATACGGTCGCGTCCGGAACCAGTTGGCGGTGCGCTACGCCAAGGCCCCCTCGCCCCAGGAACAACGTCGTACC
>JANWXX010000272.1 GCA_025057345.1 Polyangiaceae bacterium
CACGAACATCCGAGAGGACATGCTCACGAGCACGGTCGAGGGCACGGTTCCCTTAGCCTGCCGCAGCTTGCACCGTCGGCGGATGCCTCTGCTAAGCCCCTTGGTCTAGGGGCGTGGCTGCCCCCTCCGGGAGTAGGGGGGGCGAAGCCGGTCGAGTTTCGGCTACTGGTGAGGCCCGGGGGGCTGACGGTGACCGTGCTGGACCCGGAGGCTAGGCTTGCGATGCTTCCGTCCGTGGCTCTCTCCTGGCAAGCCCACAACCCGACGCCCGATCGGGATGCGCTGCGGTTGCTGGCCCGGCTGGAGAGCGGGAACCCAAGGCATCCGCTAGTGGATGTACGAGGCGAGGATGCATCGGAGCTTCTCTCACTCCTCAACGGGCGGCGTGTACTCCTAGAGCCGACGCTGATGCAACTCCGGTTTTCGGATGAGGCGATCCGTCCTCGCTTCGACCTGGAGCTGGTAGGGGATACAATCCAAGCCAAGGTGTCTTTTGAGCGTCCGTCAGATCGTCGGCGCTTCTCCCTCTCCTCCGGGGGTTGGTTCGAGGGATCCCCAGGTTGGCATGTCGATCCGAGCGAGGGAATTGCCCGCCCCATCGATCGGCGTGTCTCTGTGAGCGCTCTCCGGAGGTTGACCCGGAACCCGGTGATCACCGAGCCTGCACAGGATCTGGTACACCTCATCATGGATGGGCTCCCCAAGGTGGCTCTCGGGGTCGGTGCGGAGCTGCCGGAGCTGGACCAGATCGCAGACGTGATCGACCTGACGCCCACCTTCCGGATGCAGGCTGGAGGCTCACTGACCGAGGTTCAGGCAACGCTGACCGCTCGCTACGGGGAGGTCGACGTGCCGGTACGCGCAGACGGGATCTCCCCCCCCCTCATCATCCGCCCTCCAGCGCCGGGACAAAAGCGCTTCCGGTGCATCCGCTGTGACATTCCGGCGCAGCAGTCGGCAGCGGAGAAGCTCATCAACCTGGGGCTCCAGCCGGATGAAACGGGACAGCGCTTCGTGGCTGCTGGAAGCGCCGCAGTCCAGTTCTGGAGCGAAGGTATTGCTCAGCTCCCCCGTGATTGGAGTGTCTATGTCCCCCAGGATCTAGCCAACACTGAGGTCCGTTCGTCTCCTCTGCGCGCCTTTGCCAAGGTGTCCTCTGGTGTGGATTGGCTTTCCTTGCGCCTCTCCTTTGAGAGTGAGGGGGTGAGTGTGAACCGCGATGAGCTAGTGCGTTGCCTTGCCGAAGGGCGCAAGTACGTACGGTTGGAAGACGGCTCCTTTGCTTCGTTCGACGCAGAGCACGTCCGTCAGCTCCTCGACCGGGAAGTAGAGCTAATGACCACGGCCGACAAGAAGGGGAAGCTGCCCTTGTCCCAGGCTGGACGCCTCCAAGAGCTCCTTGCCCAGCTTGGCCCCAATGGTCAGGCCACGGCTAGCGCTCAGGAGCTTTTCAAGAAGCTCAACAGCATCAACGAGATCGAACCGGCGAAGAAGCCCAGAAGCCTTAAGGCCACCCTGCGTCCCTACCAGGAGGCAGGGCTCTCCTGGCTCCGCTTCATCCACAATCTGAAAACAGGAGGGATTCTTGCGGATGACATGGGTCTGGGGAAGACCCTCCAGACGATCGCTCTCCTCTGCTCGGTTAAGCAGGAAGAGAAAGTTCTTCGTGCTCTGATCGTGGCTCCGACGAGTGTGGTGCCCAACTGGGAGCGAGAGATCGAGCGTTTTGCCCCTTCCCTCAAGACGATGATCTGGCACGGTGCTGACCGCCATGAGCAGCGGGAAGAACTTGACGACGCCGAGGTCATCATCACCAGCTACCCGTTGCTGCGGCGCGATGAGGATCTACTCTCCAGCCTCGATCTTACGTACGCCATTCTCGACGAAGCGCAGCACATCAAGAACCCTTCCAGCGCTACTGCTGCTGCTGCTCGTAAGCTCCATGCAGAGCGGCGCCTTGCCCTGACCGGAACTCCCATCGAGAACCGGCTCTCCGAGTTTTGGTCCATCTTCCAGTTCGTTAGCCCAGGGCTTCTTGGCCCCCTCGACAAATTCGAGGAGCGCTATGGGCGTCCCATCGATAACGGAGATAGCAAAGCTGCCATACGGCTCCGCTCTGTGGTTCACCCCTTCATCCTCCGTCGTACCAAGCTTGAGGTTGAAAAAGACCTCCCTGAGAAGATTGAAACCGATCAAATCTGCGAGATGACCGATGAGCAGAGCGCAATCTATCAGAACGTGCTCCGGGAAGTCCGCTCGCACGTTCTAGGCGAGGTGGAGAAGAGCGGTCTGGCGAAGAGTCACATACACATTCTCGCCGGGCTCACCCGGCTGCGTCAGGCTGCCTGCGATCCCAGGCTTCTTGGACTCCCTAGGGCCTTCCAGGATGATAGCTCCGGCAAGCTCCAGGCGTTGCGCGAGCTGATCGAGGAGTGCGTGTCGGGAGGCCACAAAGTGCTGGTGTTCAGCCAGTTCACCTCAATGCTTCAGATCATCAAGACCGCTCTGGAGCGTGATGGTGTTGTTCTTGAGTATCTGGACGGCTCTACCAAGGATCGTATGGAACGTGTCGAGCGTTTCCAGAATGATCCTACCTGCTCTGTCTTCCTCATCAGCCTTAAGGCCGGCGGGACGGGCCTCAATCTGACGGCCGCCGATACCGTTGTCCACTTCGACCCTTGGTGGAACCCCGCTGCCGAGGACCAGGCCACCGACCGCGCTCATCGCATCGGTCAATCTCGCGTGGTCAACGTCTACCGTCTGGTGGCCAAGGGTACCATCGAGGAGAAGATCCTCCAGCTTAAGCTCAAGAAAAAGGAGCTGGTTGCTAACGTGCTGAGCGAGGATACCGGAGGCGTCAAGAAGCTTACCAAGGCGGATATTGAGGAGCTCTTCCGGGGCGATTGAGCGAAGTGGAGGGGCTAGGGGGCACCTACTTGGGGTACCTTCCCTTGGGCTGCTTGCGCCAAGAAGCGCACTACGTCGCTGCTAGCGGTGGCATTCTGGAAGGCGACGAAATGTCCGTCGTAACTTCCCGGAGCATACTGACGCAATGCTGCGGTGTAAAAAGTACCCTCCTTCGCGTAGTTCCCCGAGAACGGCGGTGGGAAGGTGTTTTGGCCCCAGATGTCGTCGGGTTTGCTCAAGGAGACCTCGGGGGTCACCTGCGCTAGTCCAGCGGCCATGGCGAAGTGCTGTTGTGTGGCCCGAGGGCTGAAGGAGTCATCCAGCCCGTATACCTGGAAGACATGCCGGGGGCTGAGCCCTTCTCGGGGGTTGACCACGAGGCGGCGGGCGTGATTGGCTGGGTCCGCCGGATCGATATAGGCCTGAAGTAGCGCGAGTGCCGGATTGAACTCACCGGCGTAGAGCTTCGGAGGGAAGCTGTTCTCCGGGTCTTGCAGAGCGAAGGGAAGGGCTGCAGCGATGTTCTGCGGCTTGGTCTTACTGACCAGGGCGTCCGCCAAGCTGGCACCCTGCCCGGAGAAGACCACCGCCCGGTAGTGAGGTGAGTAGGGAACTCCAATACCCCCTGCAGTAGCCCCCTGGGAGTGCCCCCAAAATAGGAGCGCATTGGGGTCAAAGCGGATCTCTGCTTGTGTTGGGGAGGAGCTGGCAGGCAAGGAGAAAGAGGCCACGAAGGCACCCAAGGCCACTTGATCAGCGGCGCCCTGGAGCGGGTTGCCGAGGGCAGCAGCGGGGTTGGCGAAGTTGTAGAAGAGGATGTCTGGGCCCTTCGTGGAGCCACCGCGCCGCGGTCCGTGCTGCACCTGATCAATGCCCAGTACCGCTATGGGCACCACTCCCTCGCCGCTTTCTGCTTTGGCCAGCAGGCGAGCGAGCCCTTGGGTTACATGGCTCCGGAAGTTTCCTCCGGTTCCGTGGGCATAGACTACCACTGGCCAGCCCTTCTCAGGCATCGTTGCCTTGGGCACCGTCAGCGACAAACATACCGGCTCGGTGCGCACAGGGCTTAGCGTCGCCCCCGAGGTGTCGATGCCACCACCGTCCTCCGGGGTGAGGTACGGCGCCTTGCCTTGCTGGAAAATCGGGAGCTCAATCAGCGCATGTAGCTCGTCATAGTCCGGATCTTCCGGACCGCAGGCACGATCGCCAGTGGTGTCAGGGCAAGGGGAGGGAGCACCGGAGCCGCAGCGTACCCAACCAGACGACGGGGGCGCCTTGGCAGAGGCCGCTGCGGCGAGTTTCTCGGCAGGCTCGGAGATCGCCCCTACGGTATAGACCGAAGCCACCAACACGCTCGCGGGGTCGATCTCCTTCTTCTTGAGGTACCCTCGGAGCGGTGCGTAGGCTTGGTGGGCTTGGGCGAGGGAAGAGTCCGTTGGGGTTTCATCCTTTACCATGACCTTGAAGTCGTCATCGGACTCGATGGGCATCCGCTTGGCTGGGTCTTCGTGCCCGGTGAGCGGGCCCTTACGGAGGATCACCGCGTAGGTATGCCCCGGCAGCGGGAGAGAGTAGGGCGCCGCCCGAATACCCATCCAATTCTGGCAGATATAGGTACCCCGGCTTCCTGCCATGAGCCAATAGAGCCCTAGCTCCTGGCCGAATTCCGCCGTCCCTTCGGTAATATCTACGTACTGGACCACACCTTCCTTGCGGAGGGAGTCGATGTCCACGGGCGTGTTGAACCGGAGGTACACGGGGGCGAAAGCGCTGAAGCCATCCCGCTGCTGGAGCTCCTCGATGTACCGCTGGAGGGCGTCGAAACCCAGGATGCCCGGCCCCGGTGTGATGTGCCCGGTAAGGTCTGGTTTCCCCCCCTTACGCCGGATGTCGTTGGGGAACGGGAGCCGATAAAAGTCACCATGATGGTTACCTCGGGGGACCCGGAACCAGGCAATTGGTGGACCCTCCTCGGTGACGCAGGTTTCGGTTTTGCCGGGGCTCCCCCCAAGGAGGGGGGTGGTGCCCATCGGCGGCTGCCCACAGACCCCTTGCAAACAACCCAGACCTGCCACGCAGTCCCCCGGTGCAGAGCAGGGCTTGCCAAGATCACCCTTGCCTTCCGGTTGGCAGACGGAGGCGAAGCCCTGTACTCCGCACCGAAGCCCGTCGGCGCAGTCGGCATCGCTCTCACAGGGTTCCTCCTCCTTAGCGGAGCCGGTAGCAGGGGTGCAAACATGGGTGAGCCCGCAGAAAGCACCAGGCTGACACTCGCCACTGGCCTTGCAGGGCGACCCCAAGGCTGCAGAGCGAGCGAATACGCAGGTTCCCTCGACTCCGCAGGTGAGTCCGGGACGGCAGGGTTCCTTGTCGGAGCAAGCATCCCCAAGCCCCGCGCCGTTAGGCGCACCCCCCTTCCCTACAATGCCTCCGGCACCGCCAGCCCCAGAGACTCCGCTGAACTCGTCCTCCGTTGAAGCACTGTTGCTGTTACACCCCTGGGAAAATACCAGCAAAGGTAGACCCAGCAAGCCAACCCACGCGATGCGCATAGTAATTCCTCAGTTCTAGCTCATTAGTAAAAGACCAGGATACGCTAACTTCTACAACCTTGCAGCGTCTCGACAAGGAGCAGCCCTGCTACTGCCAAAGAGGCAAGCCCCGCCAGCAGGCGAGCCGCCCGGGCTAGGCGTGCGGAACGGCGGCTCACCGCCGCTAGCGGTAGCGCCAACAGGAAAGAGAGTGCCGTCATGCTGGCTGTAGCCGCCACGGAGAACACCAGCAAAAATCCAATCCCGTGGGCTTGGGAAGGCAACCGTGTCAGTGCCAAGAGCGCTACCGCTGCGGTGCCGGAAACCCCGTGGACTAGCCCTACCCCCAGCGCTCGTAGCGACGATTGCTGAGGATGGGTTTCTGCCTGGGGCTGCGGGGTGCGAAGCGTCCGGACTCCCAGCAATACCATCAGCCCCACCACCAGCAAGTCGAACACGATCGCTAGGGGGGCCGGTACCTGCACCCCCAGCAGCAGCAGTCCAGCCCCTAGCCCTACCACCGCCGCTGCATGGCCCAGCCCCCAGGAGGCCCCCATGGCTGCTGCTTGTTTGGGGCTGCACCCACCGGTTACCAAGGTTGTGATCGCTGCTACGTGGTCGGAGTCGAAAGCATGGCGTAGGCCAAGCCCCACCCCCAGGGCACAGGTGCTCAACAGCAGCGACGACATCGGCAGGTCGTAGCACAACTTTTTCTGGCGTGCCACCGGGGTACATGTCTTTTGCCGCACCATCCGCCCGGACAGCGTAAGCTGCCGCCGCGCATGCCACGATCCAGTCCTCCCTGCGGGGTGATGATCCTCGCTGCTTGGGTGTTTGCGGGCACCGCTCGCGCTGAGCTGCAGCCCTCGATCAATCTTCGTGGGTTTTTCCCGCCGCCAGGGCCCAAGGGGATGCTCTACCTGGAGTCAGTCAACGCGTCGGGGCACCTTCAGTTCAACACTTCTGGTTGGCTTTCGTGGGCCTACCGGCCGCTGGTGGTGCGCCAGCAGGGTCGGATCATCGCTGCCCTGGTTCAGCACCAGACCTCTCTCGACCTTGCCGGTGCTGTGGGCCTTGGGAAACGGTTGGAGCTAGGGTTGGTACTCCCTGTTGTTCTTCACCAGAGCGGGGATCGTTCCTCGATAACGGACCAGGTGTTGGAAGGATCTCGGATACCTGCTCAGGCCATCGGCGATGCTACCCTTGCCCTCAAGGCGACCCTGCGGCCTGTAGACGAGGAGTTCGGTGGCATTGGCCTAGCGCTGGTGGGGCGTATGGGAGTTCCAACCGGGAGTCGTACCTCGATGCTGGGGGAGGGGGCGCTCACCTCGGAGATCCGAGCCCTGGCGGAGTTTCGTATCCTGGCGGCATCGATCCTAGCCACCA
>JANWXX010000273.1 GCA_025057345.1 Polyangiaceae bacterium
GGCAGGCGTAGCCAACCCGAGGGCGCAGGGACAGGCGATCACCAGCACCGCTACAGCCCGCTCCAGCGCCACGGCAAATCCAGCCGATGTCACCCCCCACACCACTGCGGTCCCTGCCGCAATGAGCAGCACTACCGGTACGAAGTACCCACTGATCGTGTCGGCCAAGCGAGCAACTGGTGCCTTGTTGCCCTGAGCCTGCTCCACCGCCTCGATGATCCGAGCCAGCGATGTCTCTTTGCCGGTGCGCGTGGCCCGGATCAGCAAGGCCCCGGTCTGATTGAGGGTCCCTCCAATCACCAAGTCACCAGGCCCTCGATCGACCGGCAGGCTCTCTCCGGTCAGCAGCGACTCGTCCAACGACGAAACCCCCTCTATCACCACTCCGTCCGCTGGGATGCGCTCCCCGGGGCGCACCACTAGAAGATCTCCAGGGCGAAGTTCTCCTACAGGTACGTCTCGCTCCTCGTTCCCTTCCCACAAGTGGCCCACCGGGGGACACAACGCCACCAACCCCTGTACCGCTTCGGACAGCCGCCGCCGAGCTTTCGCCTCCAGAAGCCGCCCTAGCTGCACAAAGCCCAGGATCGCTGCCGTCGCTTCGAAGTACAGGGGAGGCCGAGCCCCATGCTCTCCGTGGGGCAAGAGCCAAGGTGCCACCAACGCCATCGTCGAGGTCAACCAGGCGGCCCCAGTCCCCAGGGAGATCAGCGTGCTCATATCCGCAGCCCCTCGCTTCAACCCCTTCCAGGCTCGCACGAAGAAACGGCGACCGGGGCCTAGTAGCACTGGTGTCGCTAGCGCAAATTGGAGCCACCTTCCGACGACCCCCTCGGCCCAGGGGATCGCCCCGTGCGCCATGCCCAACACCAACAGTGGTCCTCCTAGCGCTGCTGTCAGCACCAGATCGCGCCGCAGCGCCGACTCCTCCCGGTCTTCTCCGGGGGCTATTTCTCCGGCTTGTAGTTGCTCTGCAGATGGCTCTTTCTGCGAAGCAAGCGGAGGTTTTTCAGGAACCTCATACCCCGCCTCCTCGATAGCTGCTACCAGAGCTGCTCGCTGGAGGAGATGGGGGTTGAACGTGATCCGTACACGCCGTGAAACCAGGTTGACCTCGGCGCGTTTCACCCCATCCAATCTTGCAAGGGCCTCCTCGACGTGATGCACGCAAGCTGCGCAAGACATGCCCTCCACCGGGATGTCTTCCGTATGCTCGGTGTTTCTTCTGTCTCCGTTCAGGGCATCTTCCTCTCAAAGAGCGCGGTCAATACGGCCTAGAACCTCAGGGGTAAGCTTGGGGAGCAGGTCGATGGCCTTCATGTTCTCGCGCACTTGCTCAACACGACTTGCACCGGTGATCACAGTCGTCACATGCGGATTCTTGGCGCACCAAGCAATCGCAAGCTGGGCGAGAGAAACGCCGAGATCGCTGGCGATGGTAGCGAGGCGCCGGACGACCGCAAGGCGTTCTGGGTTGGTGAGCTGTTTGCGGAGCCATTCGTAGTCGGGGAGAGCGCCCCGGCTTCCAGCGGGAATCCCGTCGTTGTACTTGCCGGTGAGGAGCCCGGAGGCCAGAGGGGACCACGTGGTGGTGCCCAGACCGCAGTCCCGGTAGAGCGGAGCGTACTCCTCCTCGACCCGGCGGCGGTGAAGCAAGTGATACTCAGGTTGCTCGACGACGGGCCGGTGGAGCCTCCAGCGCTCGGCGAAATCCCAGGCTTCTCGGATGCGCTCGGCGGGCCACTCACTGGTGCCCCAGTAGTGGGCCTTCCCGCGAGAGACGAGATCGTGCATCGCCAACACGGTTTCATCGACGGGGGTTTCCAGGTCCGGGCGGTGGCAAAACACGAGGTCTACGAAGGAGAGGCCGAGGCGGTCAAGGGAGCCATCCATGGCTTCCAGAAGGTACTTCCGGTTGAGGGTGTTCCTCTCGTTGGGTCCATCATGGAGCCCCCAGTAGAGCTTGGTGGAGATCACGTAGGAACCGCGGCGCCAACCCAAGCGTCGGATCGCGTTACCCATAATCCGCTCCGACCTGCCTGCGGCATAGACCTCCGCGTTGTCGAAGAAATTGACCCCTGCCTCCCGGGCCGCCGCAAGGCAGGCAACCGCCAGATCCTCATCCACCTGTCGCCCGAAGGTCACCCATGATCCGAAGGACAGCACGCTCAGCTTGAGGCCGCTGCGGCCCATACGCCGGTATTCCATGCCTGCAGGGGTACCTCGCAGCGAGCCCGCTGCCAACCCTTGGCGGCGCAGAGTACCGTTGCACGGACACATAGGTGCCACGGTTTCCTCCCTTGGGGCATATTAGGATTCCCGTGATCCGCCCACACCTCATTGCCCCTGGCCTCGCTTCCTTTCCGACCCGGACCCCTACCCTGCCACCCGCCACTCACACGTGCAGCTACGCCCTGGGGGAGCGGGAGGTGCTGCTGGTCGAGCCGGCGACCCCGGACCCAGAGGAGCAACAGGCCTGGGTAGAGTGGGCCCGGGGGCTCCGCTCCTCGGGACGTACCCTGGTGGCGCTTCTGGCAACGCACCATCACCACGACCATGTGGCTGGGGCTGCCTTCTTTGCTCAAGCGCTAGGGCTGCCGCTGTGGGCCCACGAGGCTACCGCCACCCGCATCGCCGTACCGGTGGAGCGCCGGTGGAGAGAAGGGGAGGAACTGGTGCTCGACGGCCCTGTCCCCCAGCGTTGGAGAATGCT
Organism: Polyangiaceae bacterium; assembly: GCA_025057345.1. Lineage (GTDB taxonomy): Bacteria > Myxococcota_A > Polyangia > Polyangiales > Polyangiaceae > JANWXX01. The sequence continues at coordinate 2,714 of JANWXX010000273.1, forward strand.
TCATACTCCTGGGCATGCCCCAGGGCACCTCTGCCTTCATGAGCCCGAGTGCCGCTGGCTGGTGGTCGGTGACATGGTTGCCAGCGTCGGAACTATCCTGATCGCTCCGGGCGAGGGGGACATGGCGGAGTACCTGCGTCAACTGGAGCGTCTTGCCTCTCTCAACGTAGCACTCGCCTTGCCTGCTCACGGGAACCCCATCGACCGTCCGACAGACCTGTTTCGTCGCTACCTTCACCACCGCCTTGCCCGAGAGCGTAAGGTGCTCGAAGCCGTAGTCGAGGGGAAACCAGAGGGGCAGCGGCTGGAGGAGATCCTGCTTCGAGCTTACGAGGATACGCCTACCACGCTCTACGGAATTGCTGCATTGAGCCTCCAGGCTCACTTGGACAAGCTTGTTGCGGAAGGCAGGGTAGTCCGGGCAGGGGATCGCTACACAGCGGGGGTGGATGCATGAAAGAAAAGGAATGCTCCCGGGATGCATTCTGCGCTGTAGCGCTGATGCTAGGGTTCCCCGCCCACGAACTAGAACCAACACTGGGTGGAGAAGTGCCTTCTTGGGTTTTGCACTATCGGGCAGCCTCGACCAGCCAAGCGCGCGCTGTCCAGTTGGCTCCCCACCTGCTAGCGGTTCGCCTGGCGGTGGAGCAAGGGTGGGTCCGGTGGGCCTAAGGAAGGGACGTATCCAATGGGCGGAGGAGGCTGAGGCCCTGCGGGAACCCCCCCGTCCCCGCCGGATTTTGCGCGCTCCAGAGTGGGTTGCCTCGCTGGAGGAGGCTCATGCTATCGAGGAAAAGGCCCGGGCCTCTGCCCAAGCGATGCTGCAGGAGGCTCGGGCCGAGGCAGAGAAGATTCGGCAAGAGGCACGGCGGCAAGGACAATTGGCCGCAGAACAGGAGCTGGCGGCCCGGTGGTTGGCACTCAAACAAGCGGAGGAACGGTGGCTAGCAAGTCGAGAGGGGGACATCTTCGCGGTAGCGCGGCTGCTGGCGGAGCGGCTCCTCATGCGAGAGCTAGAGGTACATCCCTCGGCCATTGTGGACCTGACGCGGCAGGCATTGGCGCCCCTGCGGCGGGCACGACACCTTGCTTTCTACGTGCACCCGGAGGATGCCACACCCCTGCGGGATGGCCTCAGTGCATTGAGCCTAAACGCGGATCGGATCGAGGTGCATCTTGACCCAACTGCCTCCCGAGGCTCCGTCCGAATCCTCACCGAGCTCGGTGCCGTACGAGCCGAACTCGCCCCCCAGCTCGACCGGCTCCTGGCCGCCCTCCGCACCGGATGAGCGGCCTCGCTGGGCCCTGTCGCTGCTGCTGTTTGTCGCCGCGACAACCAGCGTGCTCTACACGGGGGCGAGGGCGAGGATCGCCGAGCTCTCTCCAGAGGAGGAGCCCGCCTTCCAGGTCAGCCACCTGGTCCACGGAGTTAGCTATGCGGCATCGCTCATGGGGATCCTTCTGGCGCACGAGCTGGGTCACTACATCGCGGCGCGGCTCCGCGGAGTTTCCGCATCCCTCCCCTACTTTCTCCCGATGCCGTTTTCGCCCTTCGGTACCTGGGGAGCTATCATCACAATGCCGTCCAGGATCACGTCACGGCGGGCCCTTCTAGACATCGGAGCAGCAGGGCCGCTAGCGGGGATGGCGGTCGCGATCCCGGTACTGGTCGGCGGCCTGAGGATGTCGGTGGTAAAGCCCATGGAGCCGGGGGCATTGTTGGAGGGCCAGTGCCTCCTTTACCTTCTGATCAAGCGGCTGGTGCTAGGGCCCATCCCCGAGGGGCACGACGTGTTCCTGCATCCCGTAGCCTTCGCCGGCTGGGCAGGCTTCTTCGTAACGATGATCAACCTACTTCCTTACGGACAGCTCGACGGGGGGCACATTGCCTATGCGCTGCTGGGGCCCCGCCAGAATCGGATCAGCCACTGGGTGCGGTGGGGCACGCTGCTCCTCTTCCTCTACAACCTGGGGATACAGCTCTGGACCCTCTCCCACAAAGAATTCTCTAGGGATGCGCTATCCATGGCGTTGTCGAACAGCGCCTTCTGGCTGGTCTGGTTTGGGATTCTGACGCTGATGCGCCGGCTCGGTGGCCCCGAGCACCCGCCGACGGACCCGGGGGAGGCTCTAGGACAGGGGCGTGCCGTGGTTGCCGTGCTCTGCTTGCTGCTATTCCTGCTGCTGTTCATGCCCTCGCCTCTGGTGCTCACCTGAGCCGAGAACCAAGGCATCCGCTGGACCTGAGGACGTAATCATGAGGCTAGCCGAAGTAGCCCAAGAGCCAGGCTCCACCTAACGGAGTGCGGTTCAGGTGCCGCAGAAAGTGCGGTAGCGCCACTGTTCCTCCCCGGGTGGCAGCGCCAGCTCCACGTGCTCTGGGTGGTCGTCCCAAGGGTGAGCCAGCACGGAGCGCAGCCGCTCGAAGGGGGCAAGGTCGCCCTGAGCCGCAGCAGCAAGCGCCTCCTCAACCCGGTGGTTGCGAGGGATGTAGGCCGGGTTGGCCCGCCGCATGCGTTGGGAGCGCTCCTCTGCTGAGGTCGGCTCCGCGGCAAGGCGCTGGCGCCAAGAGGTCAGCCAGGTATGGATTAGCTCTTGGTTCGAGAACAGCTCGCTTAGCGTATCCTCCTGACTCTCTGCCAGCCGGGTAAGCCGCCGGAACGCCAGTGTGTAATCGACCCGATCCCGGGCCATCTGATCTAGGAGAGCCCGAGCCAAGTCTAGATCGCCAGGCTGCTCTTGCAGCAGGCCCAGTTTCTCTCGGAGCACTGCGCCGTAAGCCTGCTCAAAGAGGGAAGGAAAGCGCTCCAACCGCGCCTCTAGGGTACCGATCTTGCTCTTGTCGTCCCCGTCAAGAAGCGGCAACAGTGCCTCCGCCAGCCTTGCCAAATTCCACAAGAGAATCCGTGGCTGGTTGCCGAAAGCGTAACGTCCGTAGTGGTCGATGGAGCTAAAGGTGCGCCCGGGGTCGTAGGCGTCGAGAAAGGCACAGGGACCGTAGTCGAGGGTTTCTCCTGACAAAGAACAATTGTCTGTATTCATTACCCCGTGGACAAACCCCAGCCCTAGCCACCGTGCTACCAGCGCTGCCTGCGCCTCCATCACCCCGTCGAGTAGTGCCAGTGCCGGCTCCTCTGCGCCAACCCGCTCCGGGTAGTGGCGTGCTAGAGCATGCTCGACCAGCAGCGCCAGCGCTTCCCGGTCCCGCTGGTAGGCAAAGTACTCCACAGTCCCGATGCGTAGGTGGCTTGCCGCCACGCGGGTCAGCACCGCACCGGGCAGCGGCTGCTCCCGGTAGACCAGCTCGCCGGTGAGCACCGCTGCTAGCGCCCGTGTCGTAGGTACCCCAAGTGTATGCATCGCCTCGCTCACCAGGAACTCCCGCAGGACTGGACCCAGGGCAGCACGACCATCTCCACCACGAGAGAAGGGCGTCGGCCCTGACCCCTTGAGCTGTACGTCTCGTCGCTTCCCGTCCTTTCCGATCACCTCACCCAGCAGGAGCGCTCGCCCATCGCCCAGACGAGGAACAAACCCCCCAAACTGGTGCCCTGCATAGGCCAGAGCAATGGGCTCGGAGCCCGGTAGAATGCGGTTGCCTGCGAGGGTGTCGAGGAGTTCCGGGGAGCGGAGCTCTTCTGGAGACAGCCCAAGCAACTCGCCCAGAGGCTCGTTGACCACCAGCCATGCAGGTTGAGGGACAGCCTTCGGGCGAACGCGGACATAGAAGCGATCCGGGAGGCGGGTGTAGCTATTGTCAAAGGAGAGAGGCATCAAGGTTGCTGGCTAGCGCAGCGTTCTCCAAGAGCAACTCGGTCCTTGCAACATCCTCCTCCCCTCTTGCCGAGGTTCGCTCACTCCGCTCCCAACACTCCCTCCGAAGATACCTCCGCTGCCAGATTCTGAGCCTCCGCCTCCATTCCCAAAGGTTCTTTCTTCCGTCTCCCCATTCTCCATCTCGGCCCCTCCCTTTCCTACACTAGACTTTCCTACACCAGATCCTCCCAATAGTCCCCCGTCTCCTCCTCGTTTTCACCCATCTCCTCCTCGTTTTCGCGCCTCCGCGCGGGGGTTGGGGCCGGGCGGG
>JANWXX010000274.1 GCA_025057345.1 Polyangiaceae bacterium
TGCTTTTTTTCGAGAGTTCTTCAAGGCCTCGACAGCAGCATTCCGGTCGTCAGCAGTGCCAAAGCTGAGGATCCCAAGGAGCACCTCGGCAGCCTCGATATGTTCAATATCAGCCAGGGCACGGATAGCAGCTTTGCGTGCCTCAGGGTGCTTGGCCTCACGATAGAGCCGGGAGAGTGGCTCAATGGCGTGAGGAAAACGCATCTTGGAGGCGGTGACAGTGGCACGCTGAACGACGGCGACGTCCTGGTCGTCCAGAGCAACGCGGATAGACTGGAATGTACGCTTGTAGCGGAAGCTTCCCAGCTCTTTGATAGCCTCCTCGCGAACCCGAGGGCTTGGATGAGCCAGAAGGCGCTCGAAGACAGAAACCACAGGGTAGAGCTGGATGGCGGAGAGGAATTGGCAGAGGACCACCTGAGCTTGAGGGTCGGCCTGGAGTTCCCGGGCAGCAAGAGCAACGAGGCGAGCGAGGAGAGCATTGCGACGCAGCAGCTCGTTGTCCTGGGAGATCAGGATATCGGCGCAAACCTCAGCAGCATCTCCATCCTGCTCCCACTCAATGAGGTCGTCGTGCCAGAAGCGGGGGAGGCTATCGCGGCTGCGGAGCTGGACAGGGCTGGACTCAACAGGCTCATTTCGGGCACTGTTGTAGCGCTTGACAGCACGAGCATAGTGAGCCGCCTTGGTAGCAGGGAGTTTAAGCTGAGCAAGGCGAGCATAGAGTTCGCCTACGGTGCGGTACTGGCCGAGCTCCCCAAGGGCAAGAACGGCCGCGAGGAGGGCATGTTCAGCGACGGCGACAGGACTACCACGCTTGAGGCTCTGCTCGGCTACCTGGCGCCAGAGCTCCGCTTCCAGAAGGATAGCGTAGTTGGCTACGGCAGGCTCGTGCTCTTTGCGAGCAAAGACGGCCATCTCGTGGGCCATGGTAGCCGCAGCAACTAGCTCACCGTGGGCGCGAGCGCTGTTGATCGCCTCCTGGAAGGTTTCTATAGCATGGCCCCGGAGGTGGTCCTCGCAGAGAATCCGGGTGACATTGACATACCCTTCGAGGACATGTTCGTAGACCCGCATCTCCTCCCCGATAGCAATGAGGGTTTGGAAGCAGTCGAAGGCGCGCTCTCGTTGGCCTGTGCTCTCGTAGCGATCGGCAGCTTCTTCCAGGAGATGCACTGCCGAGATACTAGCTGCGCGGGCAGCGCGACCGTCACCAACTTGCTGGGATGCTCGTGAGAGGTTGAAGTGTGCAAGGGCGGCCTCGTAGATTTTGGGGCCTTTGACGAGGCGATTGGCAAGGCGGGACCACAGGGCGCGGGCGCGCTCCCAATCAGCTCCTTTCTCAAAGGCGATGGCGGCGCGGACAAGTTGACCTGCCCCTTCGAAGTGTTCTGCGGCAGAGAGAGCGTAGCGACGACTCTCACTACCAGGAAAAGAGGCCCAGCGCAGAAGGGTACGGGCGCGGTCTACAGGGGAAAGTCGATCCAGTAGCTCTCGCTGAGACTCCCGGTCGCCAAGGTACCAGTCTAGGGAGATCGCTTCAGCGAAACGATGGAGACCTAGGAGAGCATCTCGCAGCAGGAGGGCAGCACGGCTGAACTCGTCCTCGCGTACCTGGGCGTGACCACGAAGAGCAGCGAAGAGCAGCTCAACAGCCTCCGAATAGCGACCCCGAGAGAGAGCACTTTTCCCCTCGCTGCGCAGCTCGTCGAAATCCCGATCTTTGAGGTAAGGCTTGCCGGTGTAAAGGTCGATCATGTCAGGCTGGAACGGCTGGAGCGTGCCTCGGCAGGAACCTCATCGTCGACGAGGATGGAGCGAGCGGCCTCAGCCCGTGCATTCTTGTCGGCCAAGGTTTCGTGAGTGACCACCCAGTAGGCATCCAGAAGGGGCAGGTAGTCGAGGTCAATGTCTCCCCCTTGGGGTGCCACGAAGACTGCGGAGAGACGGGCATGCTCCAGGAGAGCTGCAACGACGTTTCGTGGGATATCATGGGCACCGTGTGTAAAGACGTGGACAAATACGTCCCGGCCTTCCCGAGAGGAGGTGAGCGCTAGCTCGTTGGCCAGGGAGGAAAACACACGGACCGGGTTGCGCCCCCGCTCCCCCCGGAAAGCAAGCACCTGAGAAGTAGGTAGCTCGCGACCTCTCCCCCGGAGAGGTTCGTAGAGCCTGGAGTCAAAGAAGCGAAAAACCACGTCCTCGCCACTGAGGACAAGCTTCTTGGCCGTAGCTAGCGCAAGGCCCCTGGCGAAGGTGGAGCGCTCGCCCCGCATGCTGGCCGAGGCGTCGATCAAGAGTAGGTGCTGACGTTTGGCCTGGTCCCTGGCCTGGTCCCGGGCATAGTAGAAGACTTCTTCGTCGATAACTCGGCGCAAAAATTCTTCTTGATCCCAGGCAAGCTCGGTGAGAACCAAGCTATCGAGAGAGCCTCGTCGCCCAAGCCCAGAGTATCCAAACGCAGCGTGAGAAGATGCACCGGGGCGAGCCTTGGTTTCCAGGACACTAGGGAGAAGTTCGAGGGAAAAGCTCACAATGTCCCGAGCGTTGGGATTAGCAAGGGCGCGGAGCAGATCCACCTGAGCCATAGCTCCGGCACTTGCAGGATCGCCAAGCATCCCGAGGAGCCGGAGGGTGTCAACATCCAAGGCGTCGACGAGGGTGAGGAGCCCAAGGCGGCAGGAAACTAGCTTCCGCAAGGCATCCACCTCAAAGCGGCGATCGTGAAACTTAGCCCAGAGGGCAGTGAGGTCCAGGTCTGTCAGCTCGAAGATGGCAGTTTCCGCTGGGAGATCGACTCCGTAGGGGCGCGGCAAGGTGACGCGCTGGGCAATAGGCCCCAACAGCTTGGCCAGCAGCGCCACCACCAAGACGTCGCTCATCTTAAGCTCCCCGGACCGCCGAGCTGCATCGCTCTCAGCCATATCCTCCAAGATGGCCTGATAGGTGGCAATGAGCCCCGGCTCTACACCCACCAAGGTAGAGAAGTCACAGCGAGGACCGAGGGTCCACTGGTCCCGAGAAGAAGCAAAGAGCAGCCCGAAGTCATGGAGAAAGGCAAAGGGGACCGTGAGCCCGAGACGATCCAGATCACGCTGCCAGGTGCGCGCCCGGAGCGCCAAGGTCGAGACTCGGGGAGTGACCCGGGACATCGCCAGCGAACCAAGAGGGCCAACAATAGCAGGGTCCGAGGTATGGGCGCTGGAGATGGGCATGGTTTCGTCGCAGAAACGGCAGTAGCCTACTCTGGGAAAGGTAGCTCATCGATGGAGAATCGAAGGCATGTCCTCAAGGTGCTCGGGGCGGCGACCCTGGGAGGTTTCGCAGGGTGCAACGGCGAGGAAGGCGTCTCCGAAGCTAGCGGCCCCATCGCTGCGGGACAGGTCAGCGACTACATCATTGGAACCCTTCGCGCCCTTCCAAACCACCCCGTCGCCGTCGGCCGTGATGAGGACGGTTTCTACGCAATGACCACGATCTGCACCCACCAACAGTGTGACATGCGCAAGGATGGGAGCGTCACCAGCAACGGTCTCTCCTGCTCGTGCCACGGCTCCCAGTTCGATCGCAACGGGGTCGTTCTCCCAGGGAGCGCGGCTCGCACCTCGCTGCGCCACTACCGTGTCGGGATCTCCGACGGCGCCCTCACCGTCTTCGCCGGCGAGGACGTCCCTGCCTCCACCCGCATCCCGCCAGGATGACCCTGCCCAGGAGAAGCATCGGTTCTACCCTTCTCACAGGAGCCGATCAAGAGAGATCGCACAGGCGGCGCGAACCGAGAGGTGGTTCCAACCACCGCGGCCCACAATAGGCTCGAGACGCAGCGCGGCGCCCTCCAGCACACTAGTTGCGAGCCCCCAGCCGGTACCAAAGACCAGCACCACCGGGGGGCCCTCCTCCGCGAGCAGAGTTCGGGCCTTGGTATAAGGGACAACAGTATTGTAGGCTTGGGCTGCAGTGGTCCAGAGCTGAGGAGGAGTTCCGTGCAGGAGAGTGAGCTGGTCGAGCATGCTCTCCACGGTCGGGACAATGCGGATTAGCTCCAGAGCTGCAGGGCGATCCGGGATACGCTTGCCACCGGAGCCTTCGGTCCAGTGATCTCGGATGCGTGCGGCAAGCAGGCGCTGTGCCTCGATGGGATGCACCACGAAGAAGCCGTCGAGGGCATACGTTCGGGCGCTTCGAGCCATGTCGTGGAGGTCGAGATTGGTGATCGTAGTGGTGATGATCTGACCTTCTCGGTCAAGCACCGGGTAATGAAGCAGTGCCAAATAAACAGGCCTCACAAGCCACCTCCCCCGGAGGTCGTGGGAGTAGAGGGCGAGTTCCTGCGTCCCCGAGGTTGCTTGGGCGGGGGCGGGTGGGCAACATCATGGGCAGCGAGGAGCTCAGGGCGACGACGAGCAGTGACTTCCCGGGCTTGCTGGTAGCGCCAGGCAGCAATCGCTGCATGGTTCCCCCTTCGAAGGATCTCTGGAACCTCGTCGCCGCGAAAGACCAGGGGACGGGTGTAGTGGGGATACTCCAGGAGGCCTCCAAGTTCCAAACTGTGGGATTCTTCCCGGGTAGAAGCCTCGTTGCCCAGCACACCCGGGAGGAGCCGAACCACACTCTCCAAGATGGCCATGGCGGCCACCTCGCCTCCGATCATCACAAAATCACCCAGGGAGATCTCTTCGTCGACGTACCGAGAGATGCGGGCATCGGGGCCTTCATAACGGCCGCAGATCAACATCAGGGCAGGGCGAGTACTGAGTTCGACTGCCTTGCGCTGATGGTAGGGAATTCCCTGAGGGCTGAGAAGGATTCGGTGGGCCCGGTCCCCCGCCTCGGCATCCAGTGCCTCCATGGTATGAACCAGGCAGTCTACCCGAAGCACCATACCACTGCCTCCGCCGTAAGGTGTATCATCGACGCTTTTATGCTTGCCCAGGCCGAATTCCCTGGGGTTTTTGAGGCGAACCTGCAGCACCCCCTGACTTCGGGCTTTCCCCAAGAAGCTAACGTCGAGGAAAGGGACGAAGAGCTCAGGGAACAGGGTAACGAGGTCGACCCTCACTCTTCCCCCAAAGGATCACGGCGGGGAACTCGGACGACCCCCCCTGCCACATCGATAGCATCCACCAAACCATCCACCAGAGGAAGCTCAGTACGGCCCACGGGGGTGCGGATCACCAAGGCATCACACGTGGGATAACTGAGGAACCCTTCGACCTCCCCAACCTCCCCTTCTGGCGCGATTACCTTGGCCCCCATCAGGTCACACACATAGAATTCTCCCTCCTCCAGCGGTGGAAATACTTCTCGAGGAACAAGGATCTGGGCACCACGAAGCTCTTCAGCGTGGGTTCGATCCTCACACCCCTCGATATGGACTAGCATCGCCCCATTGGCCCGCTGGACGCGGACAATCTTCACCAGGTTCTCCTCACCGTCAGGGTGACGCAGGATCACCTCGGAAAGCGCCTGGAGCAGGTTGGAATCCCGATGGTAGAGTTTGACTCGCAGTTCGCCACGAACGCCATGAGGGCGAGCAACCTCGGCAAGGGGGATGAGACGCGAGGCCACCTCAGTCGACAATATCAAGTTGGACCCGGCGATTGCTCCGGCTTGTGGCGGCGCTGAGCAATGTTCGAAGCGCCTGAGCAGTGCGACCATCTTTGCCAATGATCTTGCCGATATCTTCTGGGGCGACAGAGAGCTGAAGCACTGTCCCTCGTGGAGTGGACACTTCCTTGACGTGCACCTGATCGGTCTGATCAACGAGCGCCTTGGCGAGCAATAGCAGCAGCTCGCAGGGGTCTGCCTCTCTCATGGCCCAGAGCCTCAAGCGGCCGGCTTGGCCTTGACAAAGCGCTTGAGAAGCTGCCTCACGGTAGGACTTGGCTGGGCGCCTACCTTCGTCCAGTGCTCGAGGCGCTCCTGGTTGATGCGGAACGAGGCATCCCGAGAGGGATCGAAGGTTCCCAGGTTCTCAATGAAACGGCCGTCGCGAGGGCTCCGGCTGTTGGTGACGACGATGCGGTAGAAGGGCGCCTTCTTAGCGCCGGCGCGAGCAAGACGAATGTGTACAGCCATAGGATCTTCCGTTCTGGCGGGCGGCGAACCCTAAAGGGTCAACCCCGGCTCGTCAAGGGCAATCCTCGGTGCTCCGTGGGCCCTGGTGAGCTGTATATTAAGAAGTTGCTTCATGGGAACCACCGAAGCCCTGGTGCAAGCGCTCCAAGAAATCATCGCTCCCCTGGTCGAGGCCGACGGGGGTGAACTCTACCTTGTGTTCCACGAAGGCGAGGAAGTGAAGCTCCACCTGGCTGGCACCTGCTCCGGTTGCCCCGGCGCCGCTCTCACCTCCCGGGGGGTCATCTCTCCCACCCTCCGGGCGGTCAACCCCCAGCTCCGCGTGGTCGTCACCACCGGCTACCTGATCCCCGAGGGAGCCGAGCGGATTCGCGCTGCCGAGCGCATGGCATTACCCCTCCTCCGACAAGCAACAGCGGACTCCGGTCGAGTAATCAAAATAGCCCCGAGGATGCGCGGTGATGCTGGTGCGGCAGCCATCCTTGCGCCAACGGGAATAGAAGCCCCCCACGAACCGCCCCTTCTCGTCCTCAACCCACTCGTCGAGGTTTCCGTTCATGTCGTAGATACCTTGATCCTCACCCCAGTCGCTCCGGCAAGTCTTCGTGGCACCAGTCGGGCGCAGCAGTGGATCGTTGCCCTCCGTGACCAGGTTCAGCCGCGGATCCAGATGCCCCCGAGAAGCATCATCATGCAGCACTGCCGCCGGAT
>JANWXX010000275.1 GCA_025057345.1 Polyangiaceae bacterium
GGCTCTGGCGGGATAAAACAGAGAAAGACTGGCCCGAGGGGAAGCCGTACGTGATCCGTTTCAAGACACCGCTGACCGGCGAAACTACCTTCCACGACGAGGTTTTCGGCGACATCACCACGCCCCATAACCAGATCCAAGATTTTATCCTGCTTCGGAGCGACGGCCTTCCCCTGTACAACTTTGGCGCCGTCGTGGATGACATCACCATGGGGATCACCCTCGTAGCTCGGGGTCGCGATCACATCATCAACACTGCACCCCAGGTGCTGATCTACCGGGCGCTTGGCTACCCGCTCCCACGCATGGCTCACCTTCCCATGATACTTGCTCCTGACGGCAAGAAGCTGTCCAAGCGAGAGGGGCGCAAGTACGGAATCCCCATCAGCGTGACGCGCTTCCAAGATGAGGACGGCCCCCTCGATGGATATCGCGAGCTAGGGTACACCCCGGATGCGCTCCTCTGCTACCTGATTCGCTTTGGCTGGAGCCACGGCGACCAGGAAGAATTCACCCGCCAGGAAATGATCGATCTCTTCGACTTCACCGGGGCCAGCAAGGCCGACGGAAAGTTCGACCTGAAGAAATGCCAGGCCATCTCCCTAAAAATACTTAAGGAAGAAAGGTACACCTCCACGGAGGAGTACCTCCGGCGGCTCCAGCCCTTCCTCAGGGAGCGCGGGATGCTCCCTCGGGATGATGCCTGGATGCGCCGGGCTCTAGCCACCTTCCGAGAGCGGGCTTCCACCTTGGTCCAGTGTGCAGAAGGCTTCGAGATCTACCTCAAACCCCTGGACACCATCGATCCGACCCTCGTTGCAAAATTCCTTACCCCGGAGAAAGCCGGGTGGCTCCGGGAGCTACGTGACGACCTCGCCGCCCTAGAGCCTTTTACCAGGGATGCCATCGCCCGAAGGATGCCCGCCTTCGCTGAAGCCAAAGGCCTGTCGATGAAAGACATCGGGCAGCCCACCCGTGTCGCCCTCACCGGACGCACCGCGACCCCAGGGCTGGATGATGTGATGGCGGTGCTCGGTCGCGACGAAACCCTCGCTCGTCTGGACAGAGCCGTGCAGATCGTTGACAAGGGCTGAGGTGTTTCTCCTCTCTCCGGTCAGCTTTCTCTCTCGGCCCGAAGCATCGCCGCTCCATGACTTGCTGAATCACGCGCTGTTCAAGGCAGCGCTTCCGGTCCCGGCGATGCTGCTGATGGCCCCCATCATCTACTGGTTTTTCCGAGATACTTGGTTCCAGCTGGACAGAGAAGCCCAGGAGGAGCGGGGTGCCCTACTAGCTCAGGGGCACCTCGACCTGCGTCCGGCAGTTGCCTTCGTCATCGCTGCGGTGATCCTCACCATCCAGGAGTACCATGGAGGCCACCGCACCTTCGATGCTCATATCCGCCCCTGGCTTGCAGAGAAATACTCTCGGGGTGGCTGGAAGTGGCTCCAGTTCGATCACTTCGCGGATCTCTACCACTACGGCTGGTGGTCTTTCATGAGGGTGACGGGGTATGCCATCGTGCCTCTCTCCCTCTGGAAGATCTTCTTTCCCCGGGATCGCCTCCTCGACTTCGGGCTTCGCCTCAGGGGATTCTCCCGCCATCTGCCGATGTATGGTCTATGCCTAGCGGTCGTGATTCCAGCGATGTGGGTGGTGGCTCGTCAGCCTGATTTCGGCACCTATTATCCCTTCTACAAGCAGAGCTCTCGAAGTTGGTTCGACCTGATCTCCTGGGAAATCCTCTACTTTGCTCAATTCTTTACCTTGGAGATCTTCTTTCGCGGATGGTGGCTTGGTGCGATGCGCCGCAGCCTGGGCTCCGGTGCCATCTTCGCTATGGCGGTTCCTTACTGCATGATCCACTATGGGAAACCTTACCTGGAGGCCAACGGCGCTATTATCGCCGGGATCGTCCTTGGCAGCCTGTCGATGCGCACCCGGAGCATCTACGCAGGCTTCTTGGTCCACATCACGGTAGCCTTGCTGATGGATCTCCTAGCGCTCTCTAACCGAAACGCCTTGCCCCGGCAGTTCTTCCCCTGAGCCGCCCACCTTATTGATCTCACAGCATAGTACGGTCTCACCTGATTCGAGCGCAGGGGTCATCGTCGTCAAGCCTCGGGGTGAACCACAACAGGTCGTGGCTCGCCTCCTCCGGCGGGGGCGGCTCCTGTTGGCTGGCCTGTACCTCGCGGAAGGCCACACTCACCACCTGGACGCCAGGACGCCTCGTGCGCAGGTACCAGGGGACGCCCCGGTCCGTGCGCGTGTGCCCCGCCCCGGCGATCAGCACCGCAGGCCCCTGGACCGAGAGCATCCGATCGGCCATGGCAGCGTCCCGGGCGCGCTGGGCGTCGGCCATCCCCGGGAGGATTCGCTCCGGCAGGTAACCGCAGTGGGAGCGGCGTAGCTCCTCTTGCAGCGCCACCTGGAGCGGACCCGGGAGAGGCGTGGTGAGCCCCCAGCGCTCGACCTGCTCGGCCCCCAGGGATCCCAGCCCTTCCTTGACGACGGCGCGAGCCTGGGCGGTCGAGATGTTGCCAGCCAGCAGCCGCAAGCCGGCTCCCAGGGCAACCTCTGCAATGGACTGGTACAGGGGCCAGGCAGGCCACCCGCGCTTTTCCCAGGAGAGGACCGCGCCCAGGCCCGCAGCGTCCCCCGGGTGGTCGCGGAGGTGAGCGTCGAGGGCCTCCTGCTGAACCAGGTCGATCATCTCGAAGACGACAGCAGGCCTGCGGTCAGCGAGGCCCTGGAGCATACGCGCCTGGAGCCGATGGTGATCTGGGTTGTCGTGCTTCTCTCCCAGCAGCACGTGGTCGGCGGTGCGTGCTCGCTCCAGCAACACCTCCTCGGAGACAAAGGCACGAGCTTGTGGGTCCCAGATGCGACCGACGAGGGGGTTCTGCTCGTCGAGCTTGCTCTGCCATGGGCCACCCACTGCCGGCGGCGGAGCAACGGGGGCAGGGATGGTAGGAGTAGTGGGGGCCGCCGAGCAGCCTGCCAACAACGCTAGCGCGAGGAGGAAAAGGCGGCGATCCATCCTGCCCAGCATAATCCAGCGGAAGACTCCTCAGCCATGGGTGGGGTCGTGCCGCGGAGCAACGGGAGCGAGAGGCGGAAGATCAGCGGCGAGCTGCAGAGGAGCAAGCCGACCTGCGGCCTTGGGCCCCTTTGACAGCCCTCGGAAGGCACACCACGCTGCCAAGCCATGGCAACCTACAAGCGGCCCGATCACTTCACCAAGGCGGCGAAGGCCCGGGGTTACCCTGCTCGGAGCGTGTTTAAGCTAGAGGAGATCGACCGACGGGTGCGCCTGCTACGCCCTGGCCAGCGAGTGTTGGACTTGGGCTGTGCCCCAGGCTCTTGGGCGCTCTATGCTTGCGATCGAATCGGGCTGTCTGGGCGGCTACTGGCGGTGGATCTCCAACCCATCGCCCAGATGCTCCCCGCGAACGCGACCTTCCTCCAAGGGGATGTGCTGGTCGTGGCAGAGACAGAACTAGCAGCCTATGCCCCCTACGACGTGGTGCTTTCTGACATGGCCCCCAACACCACCGGGAACCGCCTTGCAGACCAAGCTCGGAGCTACCATCTCTATGTCTTCGCCCTCTCCATCGCTGCGAAGCTAGGGGGACAGGGCTCGTCCTTCGTAGGGAAGATTTTCATGGGGCCCGACTTCGAGTTGGCCCGAGAGGAAACCCGGAAACACTTCGATCAAGTGAGGCTCCTGCGACCCGAGGGAGTACGCGCCAACAGCTTCGAGATCTTCGTGGTCGGCCTTGGCAAGCGGGAGTCCCCCCGGCTACCCGGGTCATCCAGGTCTGAGCCGGGCTAGGCTAGCCGTCCCCTCCTCAAAGGAGCATGACCATGGAACCAACCACCCCCGTCAAAGCACGCCCCGACGAGGAGGACGGGAACTTCCCAGGCCTCCGGGATCAGGTCAAGACCACCGTCGGTCTAATCGCCGCTACCCACCGTCCCCTGTTCTTGACCGATGTGACTGAGCTTTTTCCTACCTTCCTCGATCACTTGCCCCCCCGCTTCCGCCAGCGCTACACCTGCAGCCGTTGCCGCCAATTCGTCCGCTCCTACGGTGGGCTGGCGGTGGTCGGCGACGATGGGCGGTTGACCTCTGCCCTCTGGCCTATGCCGGAGGATGTTCCCGAAACCTTCGCTCGTGCCGTCGAAGTGCTCCGTGGTCGCGTAGAAGGCGCGCGCATCACCGGTGTGTTTCTTACCTGCAAGGATACCCTTGGCACCCCTCAAACTGGCGAGTGGACCCACCTAGCCGTCACTGTCCAGGCTGAGCGGCGGTACCGGAGCATTGTCCGGGATGCAAGCCAGGTCGCAAGAGAAAAACGCCAGGATCTTGAAGTACTCCGGAGGAGCCTGGAGGAGTTCCCCCAGCCCATCGTGGTCAGGGCACTGAACCTAATCCTCTCCGGGGGGCTCTACCGGAGCGAGAAGGCTGAAGGGGTGATCCACTGGTTGCTCGGGCTCCACGAAACCCGGTCCTGCGCCCGAGACGAGCGCGCCCTGGAGAATCTGCTTTGGGTCGCCGCAGCGACGGCTCCTGCCGGCTTCCGCCATGTACGCTCTGGCGTGGTGGGGACGCTGCTGGAGGACATCGCTGCGGATCTCCCCGAGGAGGATATCAAGAGAAGGTGGGCCGCCAAGCTTGCCCCTTCTCAGTACATGAGGGCCCAGGCAGCCCCTACCGCCGGCAACATCGCCCAGGCGGAGAAGATCATCGAGCGACTCAAGGCAGCCGGAGCTCTCCAGCGTCGCTACGCGCGCCTGGACGAGATCCCGACCTTCCTCTGGCGCCCGGAGGCCTCCCCCGAGGTGGAACCTGCCCCCCCGACAGCACCTGCAGTCTTCGGCCACCTGACCCCGAAGGCCAGGGCTACGACGAGGAAGACTCGCCAAGTTGTCCCCCACAAGACCCTGACCTGGGAGGAATTCTGGAGCACCGTGCTCCCGGAGGCCCGGCGAATCGAGGCGCGGATCCCTGCGACCTCCGACCGATTCGTGGCGCTGGTGACCGCCGCGCGGCCGGACACACCGCCCATTCTCCAGTGGGACAGCGAGGAGGCTCGCAATCCCTTCTCCTGGTACTACGCCGCGGGGATCGACGCGGAGATCCGCCGCCGGGTGCTGGCGGCCGGGGGGACGTACGAAGGAGTCGATATCCGAGCGTCGCTCCTGTGGAACAACCGCAACGACCTTGATCTCCACGCCATCACCCCCGCTAAGGAGCACATCTACTTCGGCAACAGGAGGGCCTCCTGTGGCGGCTGGCTCGACGTGGACATGAACGTCCGTGGCGAAACCGAGGCCCCCGTGGAGAACATCCGGTGGCTCAAGGGGGTCGCCCAAGCCGGAACGTATACGTTCTATGTACAAATTACCGATTCCACGAGGTACATCAGGCCCCCACCCCCTTCCGGGTCGAGCTGGAAGTCAACGGCGAGGTCTTCCACCACGACGGGATCATCTCCCCCTCTCGCCAGACCGGCCTCGCCTCCGACGTGACCGTGACCGAGTTCACCTTCACCCCCGGGCAAAAGCTTGGTGCCCCTCCCCAAGGGATGCGTTACGCCAAGGAGAAGGGCGCTTGGAACGTGACTCCGGGCCAGTGGGTTCCGGTCACGGCCATCGTCCCTTCTCCCAATCTCTGGGGGGAACGCCCACTCCGCCAGCACGGACGCCACCTGTTCTTCCTTCTGCAGGGATGCAGAGATACCCAGCGCGGTGTAGGGCGAGGCTTCTTCGTGGAGACGCTCAAAAGCGAATTTCACCCGATCCGGTCAACGCTGGAGGCCTATGCGGCAACTACCACTCTGGAAGGTGCCGAGGAGGCGAGTGCCTGCGGATTGGGGATGTCAGACCAGTCCCCCTGGGATCTGCTCCTGCGAGTCACCACCCCCACCCAAACCACCCTCTACAAGATCGACCGGTGGGAAGGGTAAACCATCCCTGTCATGAAGCTGATCGTCACCCTGGGAACGCCGCAGACGTACCTCCTCTTCCCGGGGACTGTGTTTCTAGGAAGATCTCCGGAAAACCATATCTGCATCCTCCATGAGAGCGTATCGAGACTCCATGCACAGATCGATATCGTTGGGGGGCAAGCGACGCTAGTGGACCGGAAAAGCACCCGGGGCACCTTCGTCAACGGCCAGCGGGTCACCCGGTACGATCTGCGAGGGGGAGAGATGATCCATCTAGGAGAGGTAGCTTGCACTTTTGTTGCAGATGAGCAGACTCCAGCACCCCTCCCACCCACCGTGGTAGACCTCGGAGGAACATCCTTGGTTGGCGGGGCTGCACCGCTGCTGACGCGGAGTATCGATGGGAGAGCCACGCTGGCACAAGTGGGTGATCTACGGCGTGGGGGCCGACTGACAGCGGAGCAAAAGCTACGGACGTTGCTCCAAGTAAGCCAGATCCTTTCCGGACCTGAGCCCATCGATGCACTGCTCACCAAAATCCTCGATCTGGTCTTCCAGATTCTTGGGGTGAACCGGGCAGTGCTGCTGCTGGCGGATGAGGTCACTGGAGAGCTGGTACCGCGGGTGGCTCGTCCTGAGGAAGATCTCCAACGCTACAGCCGGAGTGTGGTCCAATACGCTAAGGACCACAATACGGCAGCTCTCTTCGCTGATGCAGCACGAGACGAGCGGTTGCATGCAGCCCAGTCGGTGCTTCTGATGTCCCTCCAGTCAGCAATGGTAGCGCCACTTCGGGCGCGGGATCGCCTCCTGGGGGTGCTCT
>JANWXX010000276.1 GCA_025057345.1 Polyangiaceae bacterium
GCTGCATCTTGGCTTGTAAGTGCAGTCCGGGGGGACTCTACCAGTGCGCTGCCTCCTGCGAGGGGGGGGCTTCCTGCCCGGAAGAGATGCCCAAACCAGGCTCATCCTGCCCCCCGGATGGTCCCAAGGAGTGCAAGTTCAACGCAGGCTTTTGCCTGTGCCAAAACGGGATCTGGTGGTGCGCGGCGCCTTGAGGGGAAAGGCCTTGGCTGGTGTAGGCACACCCTCCAGTTCCGGAACCTCCCAACCATGTTGGACAATGGACCGGGTAGCCAGCACCTACGAGGGGTCGACAGGTCGGCTTCACCTCGTTCGCCTTGATACCAAAGAGCATCTAGAGCTTGCTGCTGCCAACAAGGGGAATGTCCCCATCGATCGGCAGCGGAACTACGAGCCGTTCTCCTTGCCCCTTGCCGCAGGAGTTATCCTCCCAGCTTCTGCTCCCTCTCGTACGTCGCCCGTGCCTCCGCTAGGGTGGTGCTGCGGAGATAGTAGGCGCGGGCAGCAGCTCCGATGGCCATGGTCCCGGCAAAAGCAACGACACCGGAGACAGCGGCCCCAGCCCCGGGGAAGACGAACTTCGTAAGAGCACGGGCAACCTCTCGAAAACCAAAAGCTGCACCTACGTTGGCCCCAAGGCCTCCGAGGAATTCAGCGGCAGCCTTCAGATCCAGGGAGCGCCCTGCGAGCCAGGCAATGGCAATCACCATGGCAACCTGAAGACTAGTGATGGTGACCACGTCGGCCACCGGGATCGACAGCACGGCCAGTGCCGCGCAGAGTGCTGCAGTAGCCCGGGTGAGGTTTTGTGCTAGCTCCTCTTGGAGCCGCTGGACTCGGGCGATCCGAGCAAAGATCCCCCGTCCTGACTCGGGAAGTAGGTGGAAGATCCGATCGCAGAGATCATCGATGCGCCAGCGCTCGTCGCTCCGTATCGAGCCATCGGGCCGAAAAGATAGGTACGAGGAGATCCCCAGTACCCCTTTGACCTGGCCTCGGATCAATACCCTCTCTTGGAGCCTTTGGAGCAACAACCGCTCCGCCTCCGCAACGTGGGCTAGCTTTTCCTCCAGCTCCTCCGGATCTTGCTCTTCGGCCCGGTGAAGTGCGACGTTCTTGGGCTCCAGCAGGTCGCAGTGGGTCACCACCCCGAGGATGGGGGGCTTGCCGCCGTGGTGTCGCTCTACTTCAGAGGCGATCCGCTCCAACCCTTCTAGATCACCTTCCTGAGCGGCGTCGACCTCCGACGCCTTGACTACGAACAAAATCACGTCTGGAGCCTTGCGCTTGAGTTCGACGAGGACCGAGGGCACAGCATGATCCACCACATCGGGCTCTTCTGGCGCTGAGCTTTCTTGGAAGCCTCGTGTATCCAGAATCTGGAGCGTACCTCGGGCGCTCGTGTAGTTAAACCACCGCCCTCGGCCTGTGCGAGCTTTGACGTGGCCGAGTTGGGCTACCTGAGCGCTGAAAAGAGCGTTAAGCAGGGAAGATTTCCCTGCCCCACGGCGCCCTACTATCACGACGGCCGGAGGGCGGTGCTCTAGGATGAGCCCCCGAAGTGACCCCAGACGCTCGCGGAGCGCCTTGAGCGCATCTCCCGGCACATACACCAGGATCTCCTCTACTTGCTTTAGGACTTCCGCAAAATAGCGCAGTGGGTTGGGCTCTTCAGGCGTACTCATGTCCCTCAAGGGTTCTCTGTCGCAGCCAGGAGTGCAAGCCACAACGATTCAGACCCAAACCTCCCAAGACGCGCTACCGTGGCCGACCTATGTCGCAGCCGATTGAGCCAACCTATGCGTTCAACTCCTTGGGTCAAGCCTCACCTTCCTCCGGCGAGCCACTGCTGCCTCCAGGCTACCTGGCCGCTAATCGCTATCGTATTGAGGCATTGCTGGGGGAAGGAGGCATGGGAGCCGTGTATCGCGCTCTGGACACCGAACTGGACGAGCGGGTTGCCTTCAAGGTTCTCCGTGACGGGAGCGACCCAGCACAGATCGAACGCTTTCGCCGGGAGGTCAAACTCGCACGCAAGGTCACTCATCCCAACGTTGCTCGTACTTTCGACCTTGGTGCTTGCAGTGGCTTCCGCTTCCTGACCATGGAGCTGATCGAGGGGGTTTCCCTCGCCCGCCGTGCGCCCGGCACTCTGTCTCTCTCCGAGGCACTGAGAATCTGCACTGACATCGCCCGGGGCCTAGCTGCTGCCCATGCTGCTGGTGTGGTCCACCGGGATCTCAAGCCAGACAACGTCCTGCTGGCTGGAGCCTCCCCAGATGCTCCTCTCTCCGGCACCGAACGGGTCGTAATCACGGATTTCGGCATCGCCCGCGCCACGGAGCGAGAAGGCGCCGACGAGCACCCCGAGAGCCAGCGTTCCCGTGACCTCACCTTGGGGGGCATCGTGGGCACTCCGGCCTATATGGCTCCTGAGCAGCTCGTCGGCGAGACGCCCGATGGTCGTACCGACGTCTATGCTCTAGGCGTCCTCCTTTTCGAACTCCTGGCTGGTCGCCTCCCTTTCGAGGGGGATTCTCCCATCAACCTTGCCATGGCTCGCCTCGCTCACGAGGCCCCGGACATCCGCTCCATCTGCTCGGAAACACCGGCTCCGGTCGCCGACTTGATCGGAGCCATGCTTGCCCGTGAGCGCCTCAAACGTCCCGATGCAACGCGGGTCTTGCATGACCTGATTCGGCTCCGAGGAGAAGGAAGAGGGGAAGATCGGAATCCGGTGGAGGAGTTGACCCGGATCCCAACCTCGACAGCTACCATTTTGCGGGAAGGAACTTTGCAGAGCATCCGAAGTGTAGCTGTGCTGCCTCTGACGGCTGCAGAGCCAGCGCTGGAATCTCTGGGAAGAGAACTAGGTGCTATGCTGGCGGATGGTCTAGCTCGCTCGCCAACCTTCCGGGTGATCCCTCCATCGTTGTCAGGAGCAAACCTGGAAGGGCTCATCCAGATAGGGCAGGTGGATGTGGCGCTCGCCGGTAACGTGCGTGCCGAGGGGGAAAGGCTACGGGTGAACCTGCGGTACCTGGACCTGACACGGCGTGAGCTGCGATGGTCGGAACGTTTCGAGGGGCAGAGGTCGGCGACCTTTGCCTTGGAGGATGCGCTCCAGCAAGCGGCGGACATGGCCCTTCGCGCGCTGGCAGGCGGCGAAGAGCCAAGGAAACCTGGACCCTCAGACCCGGTCGCTCGAACGCTATATGAGCAGGCCAGAGAGCGATCTCACCGAATGAGCAATCTGCCTGTCCTAGAGGAGGCCCTGGCTATGGTGCGTAAGGCCCATGAGCTAGCTCCTGGAGATGCCTTTGTCATGAGTTTGCTAGGGCTGGTCTTGGTGCGCTATGCGATAGCGCGGCGGGACGCCGATCCTGCCCTAATCGCGGAAGCGGAGGATTGGGCACTTCGGGCGCTCAACACCGACGCAAGCTTGGGGAGTACTTTCGTCGCACTGGGGCTGGTGCGGCTTCATCAAGGCGAGCTGCGGGCGAGCGTCCGGGCTTTCCGGGAGGCGATCTCCCGGGAGCCCAGGAATGCAGAAGCCAATGCCTACCTGGGGCGCTTCTTGGTGGAGAGTAGCTTCCTGCAGGAAGGCATTCGCCGCTTGGAGTTCTCCCTGGAGCTCGACCCAAGCGTAGAGCATGCGTGGTGGAACTTGGCTCGCTCCCAAGGGCTACTTCGGCGCTGGCACCGAGTGGAGGAGATATTGGACCGAGCAGTCGCTGCCACGGGGAATGCGATCTCGGGCAACATTGTCCGAGCTCGATTGGTCTTCTGGAGAGGGGATCGGGAGGTTGCTGCCGCCTCCGCAGAGCAGATCGCAGCGAGCACCCCCCCAGGGCACTTCATCCGGGCGTTCCTTCCAGTGATCCGTGCCTACGTAGCAGGAGAGCGGGTTGAGCCCTTCGTAGACGAGCTACGCAAGGCTGGACATGCAGTCCCTTCCCCAGCATTGCGAGCCTTCTGGTGCCAGTCCGAGGCGGAGATCCTTGCCTCTTTGGGTCACCTGGAGCCTGCCCTGGACGCCATCGAACGAGCGTTGTTGCTCCCCTTCGTGGATCTCGGCTGGATGGACCATTGCCCCGCCCTGGACCGAGTTCGGGCCACAGGGCGCTTCGGCCAGGCCCGGGCCATCGTTGCCGCTCGCGCTGAAGCTCTCTGGAAGTAAGGCAAACGGTCCTATAAGCCCTTCGGTGGACAGCCTAGGCCCATGAAGCAACAAGGCCCTTGTCAACCCCTAACCTGAACACCCCTCTGGTAAGGAGCTAGAAGAGGGGGCAAAAAAAAGCTTGCGAGCTCTGGGAGGGCCTGCTACCACTCGCCGCCTCTTGAGCGATCCCGAAAGGATGCGCTCAGAGGCTGGTCGCAGCCATGCGTCCAGGCAGACTGCCGGTGTAACGGCGGTCGACGAGGTGCAACGCCGCCGAGATTCGACGGGCGCGCCACGCTCTCCGGGCAGGGCTGGTAGCGCCGGCCGCTTCCGGCGGATGCAACGGTGCATCCCTGCAGGCCGAACGACACCGGAGACCCATAAAAAAGCTGCCAGAACATGATCGGGCCCCAAACCCAGGATTCCGTGATCGAGGTTCCTCTATGATCAGCAAAGCCAGCGCAATGTATGCGCGCATCTCCCCCCGCAAGGCGCGGATGATTGCCAACCTCGTTCGAGGCAAGAACGCCGCTCAGGCGCTGCAGGAGCTCCAGTATGTGACAAAGGCGGGCGCGCCAGTGGTGAAGAAGGTCATCGAGAGCGCTATTGCCAATGCAAAGGTATCGAAACCCGATCAGGACATCGACAACCTGTACATCTCCAAGGCTACCGTGGACCAGGGCCCGAACCGGAACCTCCGGCGGTGGCGTCCACGGGCCATGGGTCGGGCGACACCGATTGTGAAGGGTGTCTCACACATCGTCATTGAGCTGGACACCTACTGAGGCGCTACCCCCCCGGAGACACCATGGGACAGAAAACCCACCCGTATGGCTTCCGACTTGGCGTCATCAAGACATGGACGTCCAAGTGGTACGAAGACAAACAGTATACCCAGTGGCTGCACGAGGATCTACGAATCAAGCGTGCGGTGAAAGACTACCTCTTCAACGCGAACATCGCGGGTGTCGAGGTGGAACGCGCGGCGAACAAAGCCAAGGTGATTGTATTCACCGCAAGGCCGGGCATGGTCATCGGCAAAGGCGGCAAAGGCATTGAAACGCTGAAGGTGGGCAACCTCCGAACTGCCGCCAAGGGCGAACCCAAGTTCCCTGGTGTGCAGGCATTCACCAACAACGAGGTGTTCATCGACGTCCAGGAGGTGCGCAAGCCAGAGACAAACGCACAGCTCGTAGCAGAAAACATCGCAACCCAGCTGGAGCGCCGGGTAGCCTTCCGTCGGGCCATGAAAAAAGCCGTCGCTACGGCAATCAAATTCGGCGCCAAGGGTATCCGCGTGCGATGCTCGGGACGTCTGGGCGGCGCAGAAATGAGCCGCGTGGAAACCTACCGCGAGGGTCGCGTTCCCCTGCACACCCTGCGGGCTGACATCGAATTCGGGCTGGCCGAAGCGCGGACAACCTACGGGGTGATCGGCGTCAAGGTCTGGATGTTCAAGGGCGAGGTGCTTCAACGCAAGGCACGGCGCAACCTAAGCACCTTAAGGCAAAGGCGAGAGTTCCATGCTGTCCCCCAAGCGCACCAAGTTTCGCAAGCAGCAAAAGGGCAACAACCGCGGTATCGCTTACCGTGGCAGCGACGTGTCGTTCGGTGACTTCGGGCTCCAGGCTCTGGAGTGTGGCCGAGTCACGGCAAGGCAAATTGAGGCTGCTCGTATGGCTATCACTCGCCACGTCAAGCGCTCCGGCAAACTCTGGATTCGGGTCTTTCCGGACCGTCCAGTGACCAAGAAGCCTCTGGAGGTTCGGATGGGTGGGGGCAAGGGTTCTGTCGAACTTTGGGCGGCGGACGTCCAGCCAGGGCGAGTGCTCTACGAAATCTCGGGAGTACCAGAATCAGTGGCTCGGGAGGCCTTCCGTCTGGCGGCCCACAAACTGCCAATTTCCTGCAAGTTCCTCGTTCGGTCGGAGACCTGAGTCATGAAGGCAAAAGAAATGCGGGAAAAGTCCGTCGAAGAGCTCCAAGCTCTGGAGCAGGAGCTGGAGAAGTCGCTCTTCGATCACCGCTTCAAAAACTTTACCAACCGGCTTGATGACACGAGCCTCCTCCGCAAGACTCGCCGCGACATTGCTCGGGTGAAGACCTTGCTGAACCAGAAGAAATTCCCGCCAAAGGCGGCAAAACCTCGGCAAGCTTAGGCGACAGCAGGCACCACCATGGCCACGCAGAACAACGAGACAAAAACCAAAGTTGCCGCCCCCACGCAGGTAACCGCCAAGACCCACTCGTTCCGGCGCAAGTTGGTCGGGCGCGTTGTAAGTGACAAGATGGATAAAACCGTCGTCGTGGAGGTAAGCCGCTACAGCCTTGATCAAGTCTACAAAAAATACGTCAAGCGGCGAGTGAAGTACAAGGCACACGACGAGAAGAACGAGTACAAAGTGGGTGATCGAGTCGAAATCCAGGAGTTCCGGCCCATCTCCCGAGAGAAGCGCTTCAAAGTCGTTCGGCTAATCTCGCGGCCCGCGCTTGCTGAGTGATGCCCTTATGCCCACGGAGAAACAGCCATGATCCAGATGCGAACCATCCTCGATGTCGCCGATAATTCCGGCGCCAAGGTTGTCCAGTGCATCAAGGTGCTGGGCGGCTCACGT
>JANWXX010000277.1 GCA_025057345.1 Polyangiaceae bacterium
TTACCGCACGCCAGCTCCTACCCAACTTCTACGCCCGCTTCGTTGACCGGGGGGCCGTCCTCGGGGCACCGGACCAGGGCCCTCCGCCACAGGCAACTCCGGCGGCCCTCTCCCTCCCTGGTTACCTGGAACTCCTCTCCGGGCGCAGGGAGGAGCACTGTTTCTCCAACCGCTGCCCCGCCACCAAGACACCAACCCTTCTCGACCAAGTACGCCGCGCCCCTGACGGTGGGTACTACAGTGTGGCCGCCGTCGCTTCCTGGGAGCTCCTGGAACGTGCCGTCACCAACGATCCCACCGGCTTCCCTATGTCCTTCGGCCGGGGCCACGGTATCACACGAGATAAGGTCGCCGTCGACGAGGAGAGCAAGCGGCTCCTCGCCAGCAGCAAGCCTCGTGATCCCTTCCCTGGCTATGAGGATTACCGACCTGACTGGATCACGGCAGCCATTGCCCTCCGCTACCTTCAAGCCAAACGCCCCCGATTCTTCTATATCGGCCTGGGCGATGCGGACGAGTACGGCCATCGAGATGACTATCGGGCCTACCAGAATGCCATTCGTCAGGAGGATGCCTTCCTCGGGCAGCTCTTCCTCGTCCTGGAGCAGTGGGGCGAGCAGGGCGCTGCCACCACCGTCCTCGTCACCACCGACCATGGCCGCGACAGCCAGTTCTTCGAACACCATGGGCCCGCTTACCCCGAGTCCCGCCGCATCTGGATCGCCGCTGCTGGCGCTGGCATTCCTCCCCGAGGTTTCGTCAAAACTTCCACTGAGCGAAGGCTTGCGGATATCGCCCCCACGATCCGTATCCTGATGGGCCTCAAGGAGGACACCCACCCCGGGGCCGGCTCCCCCCTCCGAGAACTTCTCCCCTTACGCACCCCGGGCGAGAAAGCGGCGGAGCTTCCCCCGGGACACTCCCAGCCTCCGTGCCGCCTCCGACTCGTTCCCTCGACACTCGGCCAGCACCCGCTCCACCTGCTCGGCCACCAGCATCCCTGCCCTCGGCCCCGGGGAGGGTGGCCCCAGCACCTGCTCCACCGCCCACAGCCGCAAGGCACCAGGGTCCAGGGCCATCAACCTGTCCACCGTCGCCTGCAGTTCTCTCAGGTTGAGACGCCAGGGATGCAGTACCAGGCGCTCCGCCGCCTCCACTTCCACCCGCTCTGCTGCCAGCGGGAACCCCCGGGAAGCTGCCGCTGCTCCCACCAGGGTCAGCACATCCTCCGGGCGCTCCCGCAACGGTGGAAGCTCGACCCGGGCCTGAAGCAGTCGCGCCAGGAGATCGGCCCGGAAGCTCCCTTGCCGTACCGCTTCCTCCAGGGAGCGGTTCGTGGCAGCGATCACCAGCACATCCACCCGCGTCACCCGCTCCGCGCCGACGGGCTGCACCTCTCGGTTCTCCAGCAAGCGCAGCAACTTGGGCTGGAGTTCCAGCGGAAGCTCTCCGATCTCATCCAGGAAGATGGCCCCGCCGTCGTGGGCGGCGATCACCCGCCGGGAAGCCCGGTTAGCCCCGGAGAATGCCCCCGCCACATGACCGAACAGGTACGCCTCGAAGAGAGTGGAAGGGATCGCCGCCAGATTGACTGCACCCAGGGTACCCCGCTTCCCCAGCGTGGAGGCAATCAGCTCCGAGGCCAGCTCCTTGCCGGTGCCCGACTCGCCCTCCAGCAGCACGTTCCTCGGAGGAATCCGCTGGAACCCAGCGAGCATCTCCACCAGCCCACGCAGCCCATACGGAGCGATCATCCGGCCCAGCGGGGGCGACGGCTCCAGCCCACCACGCAGACCTTCCCGGTAGAGCAGCAGCGTGGAACCCACCCGCAGCAGTGTGCCGTCGGGGAGCGCTGCCCGCTCCCCCGGGCGCAGGCGGACGCCGTTGAGCCAGGTACCGTTGTGCGAACCTGCATCCTCGACAAAGCACCCGCCGCCGGGGCTGGAGAAGACCAGGTGGGGTTCCGACACCCGGCGATCCACAAGGCCTGCAGCGGCCAGCCAGGAGCGCCCCACAGCCTCCCGACGAGGCGGCATCGGGAGCCCCCGGAGCGAAGGAAACACCGCGATCAGCGCCTCTTGCCCGCGCCTGGAAGGAGACACCTGGGGCCTCGGATGATCCTCGGTTTCGGTGGGATTCCGGCGGACGACGGCCATGGACGGGGACCAAGCGTAGCGGACCTCCGCCTTCCCCAAAACCCGCCACGCCTGTCACCCGCGGTAGCCACGCTCGATCCGCTCGCCGTCGGCCCCGGTAACCCAGTCGAGAGCGCCGTTCTTCAGGACCACCCGGGTCAGCGGGATTCCGCCTCGCTTGTTTGGAGGGATCTCCGCCGCCCTGGCCCCGGCGGGGGTCTTCATCGCCTCCGGATCCTCCAGGTCGACGAAGGTGAAGGGAACCTGACGCCTCCGTAGATCAGCTTGCAGGTTCTTGCAGGGCCTACACCACTGCGTTCCGAAGACGATCACCCGGTCGTTCGAGGCGGCCGGAGGAGCCACCGTCGGCGGCGTGGTCGGGGTGGGAGGCGCGGTCGTAGGGGCCGTCGTGGTCGTGGGGAAGGGGAAGGTCGGGAGCGGTAGCGCCGTGGGGAGCCCGACCGGGACCGGGATCGGTAGCACCGGCGGGATCGGGATCGTGTAAGGCGTCCAGGGGATCTGGATCGCTGCGGGCTGCACCGCAGGCGTCGTGGGGTGAGGCGGCGCAGGGGGCGCTGCGGTGGTGGTCGGCACAGGTGGCAGCGTGGGGAGCGGCCCCGGAGCACCGGTCGAAATGGGCTCCACCGTGGCTGGCGGCGGAGGCGGCGAAACCACTGGATCCGGCAAGGGAGGAGGTTCCTCCTGTCGTGAGCATCCCACCAGCCACAGCAGCAACCCCAGCAAAACACATCTCCGTCGCATGACCTCGCCTCCGGGTGACCTCGCAGGTTAGCAATTCCCGCGGCCGTGGCGTCGCTGGCAGCCCTGCCCCCAGCCCCACCCTCCTGCAGACTGGCTCGGAGGCCACGCCTGCTGCTGCCCCCAGGGGCTCGCGTTGGGGACGGTCGGAGCCGGGGTTCCCCGGGTCAACCCGCGGCGAACCGCGATGTGCTCGGGGCGAATCCCCTCGGCAAACAGCAGGATCTCGTCCACCTCGAAGTCGTCGATATCCCCGCTGACCCGCTGCCCGGCGACCAGGCATACCTGCGAGGGCCCCTCCGGCAAGCGGACCCGGTAGAGGGGGGATTGCTGGGTGGCGCTCGGAGTGATTCCACCGAATTCACGCTGTTCCAGCGTGATCGGGAGGGCAAAGGCATGCTCGTTCACCATAAGCTGGTTTGCCAGCGTTTCCGTGTTCCGGATACCGATAAGCTGGTTTGCCAGCGTTTCCGTGTTCCGGATACCGATCACCTGAACGAAGCCGTCGACCGGTCGAGGCAGGTTTACCAGCGAGCAGTTCATAGCCGCTGAGGACTCCCCGTGGACCCAGTTCTGCCCCGTGGCCACGTTGTTCCCCAGGTGCACCGGGCGCCCCAGCAGCGGAACCCCCTGGGATGTAGGAAATACAGGCGATATAGGGTGGGATGGGTCCATGAGGACATCGCCGGTTCTCCTGCATCCGGTGGTCAGCAAGAGGACCATACAACCAGCAGAGAGCAGGGGAGAAAGATGGCGCATGACCCCACCCCAGGCAACTTGGATGCCAACCAAGACAGCCGAGTTTTTCTCCCGTTTCCTAATCGTGGGTGAATGGATCGCGATCAGGCCAGGACCACCGGGATCTGATCGCGATCCGCCAGTCAGAAAAGCGAACCGCGATGGTCGCAAGGGGTGTGGGAAGGCTGTATAAAACTCGGGTGGAGTTCTGGGTCGGGCAGCAGATCGATCACTTCGCCCTGGTACGCCGCCTGGGAGAAGGTGGGCAGGGGGAGGTTTGGCAAGCGGCGGACCTGCTCCAGCCGGGTCGCCAAGTGGCACTCAAGCGAGTGATCCCCTCCGCAGGCAAGCAGACGGATCTGGAACGCGCTCGTCGAGAAGCCTACCGCCTCGCTTCCCTCCAACACCCGGGGCTGGTCCGCTGCCACAAGTTGCTAGAGCCCCCGGATCGCCTGGAGTTGATCCTGGTCATGGACCTAGCGGAAGGCACCTCCCTGGAAGATCTGCTGGACGATCCGAGGCTTACGATGGGTCACCGGCAGGCGCTGCTGCTCCAGATCGCCCGGGCCCTGGGGGCGCTCCACGAAGCAAGGATTGTCCACCGGGATCTCAAGCCCGCCAACGTCATCGTCGGGCCCGGCTTCTGGGAGAACCCGAACGATCCCGGTGGGATCAAGCTCGTCGACCTGGGGATCTCCGTAGAGATCGGAAACCCAGTGCCGCTGACCCAGCCGGACCGCGTCATCGGAACTTGCCCCTACATGGCCCCGGAGGCCCTCTCCCCCTCGGCCTTCGATCCGGCCCGCCGCGGCCCCACGCCGGCCGTCGACGTTTTTGCCTGGGGCGTCCTTGCCTGGGAGCTGCTCTTGGGCGGGCACCCCACAGGGCTTCCTTTTAGTGGAACTCTCGCCGAGTTCCTGACGGCTTACCTCAATGCCCGTGGCAACCCTGCCTGGGCGGTCAATCCCTTGCCCCCTCCAGTGGGTCCTTTGCTTCGGGATTGCCTCCAGCTTGAACCGACTCAGCGCATCCCAGATGCCGCTGAGATCGTGCGTAGGCTGCTACCAGCCCGCATGGTTCCTATGCTGGATCCCTTCACCCGCACCGAGGAGGCTCCCACACCAAGCCCCCCTCCCTCCTCTGCCGTCCAATCCTCCTCCTCAGCGAGTTTCCCTGGGGTAAACCACCCCTATCCCCATGCTGGCCTGCCACACCACTCCTTGTCCAGCATGGCTCCATCCACCTCAGCGTCTCAACGTCCATCCTCCCGGTGGCCCCAGCTCATAGCCTTGTTGGTCCTCGTCGCTGGACTTCTCGGAGTAACCTCCCTCGTGGGATGGTCCTCTCTGGTTTTGCTCACAAGGTCTACAAGGTCTACTCCGCCTACTTCTCCGGATCCTCCGACTCCCACTCCCCTTCCTCATAGCGTTACTCCAGCCCCTCTCCCAACCACTCCGACGCCGGGCCTGCCTTGCCCCTGCGACACGACGAAGACCCTGGGTGGTTGTGCCTCCGGCCGAGTGACGGCGCAGCAGTACCCGTGCGGCACAAACCTGCCATCGTCAAGCCTATGGAAGCTCCGGCTATCGTTCGTCATCGGCCCGGACAACCGAAGCCTGATAGAGCTGGATCCAGACGCCTTGGTAAAGTACTGCGTGAGCGGGACGAGCCACTGCACGACCATCACGATTCGTGTCGCGGGCCAGCGAGCACAGCGCTGCGGGCACTACTACAGCCTGCCAGTGACCATCGAGGATCTCACGGTGCGCGGGATCGACGTGCATGTGTTCGACAGCAACGGCGTGCTGCAATGGAGCGCCTTCGAAAACAAGCATGCCGTGCTGCGAACGGGGGCCCTTTGCGACGGGATGATCTTCGCACCGAAACAAAGCAGTGGTATCCAGAAGGTGGGCTTCTTCCTGGATGATCCTTGACCCTCTTCCCTTTGGCGTCCGTTCTGCTAAGTTGCGCCTCACTTCCGGGGTCGTCTAATGGCAGGACAGCGGATTTTGGTTCCGCTTATCGGGGTTCGAATCCCTGCTCCGGAACCACCTTCCCCTTACCAACCCTAGCCCAACCTGGGCCCAGCAGGGCGGGGCTCGCAGGCGAGTCGGTTCAAAACGTCCCAGCGAACGAAACACCGCGGAGCGGCGGAGCGGGGAGCCGTGCGGCTTGATCCGAATCCTTCTCCAGAGAGGAGGAGCCAGCCACGACGCCCCAGATACCAAGCCCCGTGAGGGGTACACCGATCAAGGTAACGGTCTGACCCATCGAAACCAGCTTGCCAGAGCCAATAGAGGAGGAGGACAGAGAACCCACTCCCCAAAGGGCCCCCCCGACAAGGAGTGCTGTGAGGCCCAAGGTGAGCCCAACATAACCCAGCGCGTACGTAGTGCTGGAACCTGATTTGGCGACGATTCGGTTGACGCCTGCTTGAAGGTTGAAGTGGGCAGTGGTTGGAGTGATCCCATCGCCAGAAAGACGGAGCTCGACGAGTCCCGCAGGAAGTTTGTACTCGCAAGGTGCTGTGCAGAGATCTACCCAGGACACACCTGCGACGACCACGGACCTACCATAACCGTAGCCGGTGGCCATGGAGTGCCCGGTGACGCGGCTGATCATGGCGCCAGGTCGAGTACTGCGCACCACGAGGGTGGCCTCTCCCTCTCCCCCTGAGGGAGATTCCGAACTTTGCTCCGCCCCGGGGACTGGAGCCTTGCTCGCGTCTCCCACCCGCTCGACCTGGCTCCAATCGATGGTCCGTACCTCACCGGTTACGGTCTTAAGAGTGACAAATTTTCCGGGACGTAGCTCTAGGATCTCCCCCCGAACCCTACCTGCATCCTTGAGAAACACCGTTTCGATGGCGTCTGCTCTGGTCTGGATTGGGATGAGGGAGGCGAGCAAGGAGACAAGGACAATACTCGCGAAAGGGCGATGTGACATGAAATCTCTATACCGCCCTCCCATGCTGTCGAATAGCCTCCAAGAAA
>JANWXX010000278.1 GCA_025057345.1 Polyangiaceae bacterium
CACCGCTGCGTTGGACGGCTTCTCCTGTTTGGCATCCAGGTTCTTTCCAGGAGACGTGTCCACCGAGGGCTCGGGTTGGTCGATGGCCCCCACCCGCTTCTTCATCTCATCATGCAGCTCGCCGACGGATCCCATGGGTTTGGGAGGTGCGGACGCTTGCGGTTCTCCTGGGGTCGCCGTAGCCGTGGCATGCACCTCAGGAGCTTTCTCCTCCTTCGGAGGTGCTCCCGAGGCTCTCGGTATGACCTTTGTGGAGGGCTCTGCAGCCCCTAGTGCGTTGATGTCTACCACGGTTGGGTCCGTGGAGGCTACGGCGGGTGTGCGCTCCGTGGTCTGGGGAGGGGCGCTTCTTTCTGGAGAAGGGGCAGGGCGGGGCTCCACCGAAGCCGATGAGGTGACTACACCGAAGGTGGTTCCAGTGGGTGTAGGCTCGCTCTTCCGCAAAAGCACAACCCCCAGACCGAGCACAGCGACGAAACCAACCCCTACCAGAATGGGAGTGACTGAGCGTTGTGCCGGTTCGGTCGAGGGGAGAACCTTCACCTCAGGGGCAGGATGTGCTTCAAGGGGGGTTGGGGCAGCGGTAGCGGGAGGCGTACGGAGGGTCGCCGGTGGGGGCGACGCAGGAGCCGCTGGGGGGGGGAGCGAGCCCGGAGGGGCGGAGGTTCGTGGGGCAAGGGGCGGAGCAGAAGAGGGAGGAGCGGAGATCTGGCCAGGAGGAACGGAGGCGGGAGGTTGGGAGGAGCGCCCTCCCAGAGAGCCCGGAGGCGCAGAAGGTGGAGACCCCGAAGGGCGCACCTGGAATGCACCGAGCAGATCCGAGGCTGAGTGGTTGGAGGAAGTACCCGCACGGGCCTCCTTGGCCCGGGCAGCGATCTCACGAAGCGACCGGGGTTTGTTGCCCTCGTCGTTGGACATACGAGCATTTGTTGCATGACCTGTCTTGGACGTCGAGATCCCTGCCGGAGTACAGCTCAGGCAATCACAGGAGCGTTGAGGAGGCGCTGTAGTTCCGGGGGGAGCCGACTTGCCATGCTCGGATCAGCAGGGGGCTGAACACTGGATAGGGTATTCCAGAGCAGGAGGTTCTTGCCTCGGTAGTAGGGGTCGCGACAGAGCGCGCGTAGTCCCACCAGGGTCTTGGCACTGTAGGTCACTTCGCCGGGAACCCCGAGGAGCGCCTTCACTTGCGGAAGTGCTTCGATAGCCTCCGGTGTCGGGTGCCCGTAGCCCGAGCCAATGGCTTCATGGAGCAACCGGTAGCGGGTCATGCCCAGGCGTACCGACGGAGAAAACCTCTGGATGAATCGAGCCGTGGCCCTGGCGAGATAGTTGATGGTCAAACGATTGCAGGCCAGTAGGCTGGTGATCCGCACCCCCACGATCTCGGTGGGCCAACCCAGCCAGGAGGCCCCCAGAGCCAGTGCTACCAGCGTTCCGGAACTCCCGCTCGGGAGCACAATCACATCAGGCCTTGGGCAAAGTCCTGCCCTCACCTGGCCGTCCAGTTCGATCATGGCGTCCAGGTACCCCAGGTTGGCCAGAGGACCTGCAGCCCCCGGTAGGATCAGGTAAGGCTTGCTAGCCCGTTGCCAGGTCCACAGTGTTCGCCACGTTGTCCTCCCATACCCTCCCCCGTAAATCAACTGAGCTCCTGCAGTCGCACTCACCAGCAAGGCCTGCTGGGCGAAGCGGGTGACCGGCTGATCGAACAATACCGCTAGAACCGAGAAACCCTCCGATGCACCGAGGAGCGCTGTGGCCATCACCTGCGTGGAGGCAATCCCTCCCGCGGTGACCAAGCAGGTTGCTCCCCGCTCGGCTGCATCAGCCAGGACAAACTCGTAGCGACGCACCTTGTTGCCCCCGTAGATGGGCGAGATTAGGTCATCTCGCTTCATCCAGACGTCGCCACGCCCCAGCCACCCGGCGATGGCGTCGCAGGGTTCGACAGGCGTGGGTGTATGGGCGAGGGGACGCCAAGGTACTCGCCCTGCCAGCCCGGGCATGGCGTCGAAGAGGAGAGGTGCAGTGCGCGTCAAGGATCTAGGCAAGGGATCTCGAGGCAAGATATCGGAACCGTGGGGCCGCTACTCCCGGGAGTTTCGGTTTCTTCGGAACAAGAGCCTAGGGGGAACCTCTCGGTGAACTTTCGCTACACCCCAGCTCTTCCTCGATAGCAGCCCGCTCCCGAGCCAGATCATCTCGGATGGCAGCGTTGAATCGTGCATCGCGTAGGTGATGGGTTGAGGAGGTGAGCGTGGGTTCAAACCCTCGGGGGATCTTATGCTCACCGCCGGCGCCTGGCTCGAATGCTGTCATCCGCCGCAGGATGCACTGCTCGATCGAGTGGTAGTAACAAACATGGAAGTGGAGAAAGGGGCGATATTCCTCGCAGCCCCAGTAGCGCCCATAGAGGCGCCCGCCTCCTGCCACATTGAAGCAGCCAGCGATAGGTCGCCCTCCGTCCCGCGCCAGAACGATCTCTAGGTGCTCGGCCATACGCTCACGTACCAGCTCGAAAAAGCGCCAGTTGAGGTACTGCCGACTCCAGGGGAAGTGGGCCTCCACCCCCTTGCAGTAAAATCGGAACATCGCTTCCAGTACCTCATCGGTGATCTCCTCACCCCGGTAGGTGGTAGTCACTACGCCACTGGATTCCACCTCCCGGCGCTCTCTCCGGAGCTGGTGCCGTCGCTTGGAATGGAAGGTCGTCAGGAAGTCGTCATACGATGCGTAGCCGCGGTTAATCCAGTGAAACTGGACTCCGCGCCGGAGAGCGAACCCGGCTTCTTCCAAGGTGATCCGGTCCGAATCATTGGGGAAAAGAACGTGCGCTCCGGAGAGCCCCAGACGATCACAAACGGTGCGGATTGCTTGAGCCAGCAGGCTGCGTAGCGGGTCATCGCGGCTCAACAGACGACGTCCCGTAGCGGGGGTGAAGGGGACTGCGACAATCAGCTTGGGGTAGTAACGGACACCAAAACGGGGAGCAGCCTGGGCCCATCTGTGATCGAAGACGAACTCCCCCTCCATGTTCCCCTTGAGGTACGCGGGCGCCGCAGCCACCAACCTGCCGGCGCGCTTCACCAGCAGGTGACAGGGGCGCCATCCCACCTCGGGGCGAATGCATCCGGCCTCCTCCAGCGACCGGAGCCAAGCATGACGGACGAAGGGGGTATCTTCCGGGGTGAGGAGTGCATCCCAGGTGTCGGCGCTCACCTGGCGGATGTCGTCGCAAGTGCTGATCTCCATGCGTTCTTCGGCCATGGCCGTTACGATGCCTGCATGGTGCAGATTCCTCCGCGACCCCGCCACCTCCCCATAGCTCCCGAGGCAGGGCCTGCGCGCCGCCGGCTCCCCCTGGCGGGGCCGGTACGTCCCATCGATCGAAAATGGCAGCCGGTCTATGCGGTGTGGGAGATCACCCTGCGTTGCGACCTCACCTGTCGTCACTGCGGGTCGCGGGCAGGGCGGGCCAGGCCCGACGAGTTGACCACCGCCGAGTGCCTTGATCTAGTGCGGCAGATGGCTGAACTGGGGGTCCGGGAGGTGACCATGATCGGCGGTGAAGCCTACCTCCGCGACGATTGGACCGAGATCGCTCGGGCCATCCGGGCCCACGGGATGCAATGCGGAATCACCACAGGAGGCCG
Organism: Polyangiaceae bacterium; assembly: GCA_025057345.1. GTDB lineage: Bacteria > Myxococcota_A > Polyangia > Polyangiales > Polyangiaceae > JANWXX01. The sequence goes on from JANWXX010000278.1 coordinate 3,657, forward strand.
GGGCTTCACCCCTGAACGTGCCCGTCAGGCCAGGGAGGCGGGGGTGCAGAGCGTCAGCGTATCTGTCGACGGCCTTCAGGAAACCCATGACAAGATCCGGGGGGTCCAGGGGAGCTACGACGCAGCCATGGCAGCTCTTGAGAACCTCCGAGCTGCCGGGGTACCCGTCTCCGCCAATACCCAGTTCTTTCGCTACAACCTCCATGAGATCCCTGAGGTATTGGAGCAACTCATCGAGCGGAAAATCCACTCGTGGCAGGTGCAGATCACCGTGGCCATGGGTCGTGCGGCCGATGAGCCGGAGATGCTCTTGCAGCCCTACCAGATGCTGGAGCTGATGCCCATGCTGGCCCGCCTCAAGCGCCGTGCGGACCAGGCCCGGGTTCGGATCTGGCCCGGGAACAACATCGGTTACTTCGGTCCCTATGAGTCAGCGCTTCGAGGCACGCTGCCCCGAGGCCACATGGCTTCCTGTGGGGCAGGGCGGTCGACCCTCGGCATCGAGGCCAACGGCGATATCAAGGGCTGCCCCTCTCTACCTTCCGCCGATTACGTCGGCGGCAATATCCGCGATCATTCTCTCCGAGAAATCTGGGAGCAGACCACCCCGCTCCGTTTCACCCGCGATCGCACCGTCGATGATCTCTGGGGTTTCTGTCGCTCCTGTTACTATGCGGATACTTGCCGTGCAGGCTGCTCTTGGACTTCCCACGTGCTCCTCGGTCGTCCGGGCAACAACCCCTACTGCCATCACCGGGCTCTCGAGCTGCTCCGCGAGGGAAAGCGTGAGCGTGTGGTTCGCCTTGCTCCCGCCCCCGGTGAGCCCTTCGACTATGGACGCTTCCAGATCGTCGAGGAGCCGTGGCCCCAAGATGAGCTTGCCTGGGCTCAAGAACTGGCCACCTGCCCCGAATTCTGAAAGTTTATGGGGATGGGATGACCACGCCACCTGGCGGACTGTGGTCCCGGGCCCAGGCGGCAAGGCGGTCGTACCAGGCGGCCACCGGGCTTCCCGGATCATCTGCTCCCAGCAAGGGATCTATGTGGGAGAGTTCCGGTGAGCCCAAGGTGGAGAAGGCTCGCTCGCTGCTTCGAGGTTCTCCCTCCGCAGGGCGACCGGTACCGATACTCACGCCGCCCACTAGCGTTCGCAGGTTGTCGAAGCGCTTGGTATCCCCCCCCATCAACCCTGCTGCATGGCCGAGAATGGGAAGATCCATCGAGGCACCATGGAAGGCCCGAATCCGATAAGTGGCTGCGGGCCAATCGTTCTCCCGGAGCGTCAACGAAGTGGCTACCGCCACGTCTGCCGGAAGTCGCTGAGGGAAATACCACTCTGCGAAATCGAGTCCGGGTCCTTCGTACCAACTCCGCGCTAGGTCTGCGCGGTATGCTCCCGTGGAGAAGTCGTGTTGTGCTCCACCCAGTCGTAGATCGCTTCCGGGTCCGTCGGATGCAAGAGCTTCACCCCAAAGAGGCTATCGTGCTCCTCCAGAGGGCCCCCAGTGGCCTCCCCACAGTTGACCGCAGCGAACGATAGCGCGTTGCTCCGGGCGTCGAAGGAGAGCCCCAGCGCTGCTCGGTTGGTCATCCGAGGTACCTCCTTGATCGACAGCAGCGTCTTGAGCAGCCCGTCCCGCTCCTCATCCTGGACAACCTCCCCGGGGCGCATGGCGCTCCGCATCGCCACGATGGATGCCACGGAGTATACCTTCGTCCCAAGGAATGGCAGGGAGAAGTAGACACTCCCGCCACGGATCCCCTGGAGCCCCGGTGCATTGCCAAAACCTCCCGGTGCCGGCGTTCCCCCTTTCTCGTACTGCTCTTGGGTCTGGGGGATGGCTCCGCCCTCGTTCCCGGCAACACCGTCCACCAGCACCAGTGAGGCGAGTTCCTGATAGCCCGGTGTCCCCGCAAAATCCCAAGCCGCATAGATCTCTGCGAGAGAGGCTCCAAGCGAGTGGCCCAGCAGCACCACCCGCCCTCTCCGCTCTCCCTGCGGCACCAGTTCGATCACCCTCCGTAGATCCTCCAGCGTGGTTTCCAGCCCCCACTCCGCCATGTACCTCAGGTTCCCCTGAGCCAGGAACCCCTCAAAGCGCTTCCCCTCCAGTTCCTCGCCCCCAAAGTAGTACCTGGCCGCCAGCTCGGGATCGCGAAAGTGCTCGGCTACATCAAGCCCGTGATGGTCTTCCAGCAGGTTCGAGCGTCGATCGATGGCCCATGCTTCCAGGGGTGCTTCTTCGGTCGAGCGGCGCACCAGCGCCCGTGCTACTGGGTCGAAGCTCCCTGCTCCCCCCACAAATCCTGGCATCATCACTACAATGGCTCGGGCGGGTTGAGGGGGGTCTGCATCGACCCGATAGCGCACCACTCGTATGCGCTGGAGTTCAACCGGGGTAGCCACATCGCCCACGGGATTCGCCGGGGCCTCGAACCCGTCAAGGGTAAATACTTCACGACGGATTTTGACCGCGCCGGCTTCCACCACCGTCGAGGTGGGAGGGGGCTGGTAAGGCCCGGGCTCGAAGGGCCCCGAAGGGGCGGCGGGCGCGTCCTCCTCCGAGCTGCAGGCGAGGAGGAGCATGGCAAGGAGTAGAAGGGCCAGAGCGCGCACGGCTCGGCATGGTAGCCTACCGGAGCCTCCTGGCGCAGCGGCGCTGCCGACCCAGTGAGGTCCACACTTCTCGTGCGGAGGAGACAGCCTCAGCAGCGGCTCCGGCGTAAGAGGCTTTCTACCTGGCGAAGACGTGCCGGCTCCCCGAAGAGTCGACGAAGCCCCAGGCGGGTCATGGCGATCTCCACCCAAGCCCCCAACGATTCCTTTGTGGGATCATACCCCTAGGAGTTACGCACCCACCCAGGAATACCGTGTGATGTCGGGCTTTTATCCTACGATGGCCTCGCCCAAGGACAAGGTTCTCTCCGACACCGATTACATCCTGTTTCTTATCGGCTCGCCTA
>JANWXX010000279.1 GCA_025057345.1 Polyangiaceae bacterium
CAGGTCACGCCGTAGCTCCTCCCCGTAGCACCAGGCGAGGAGGGCGACCGCAAGGTCGAAGGTGAAAGCCTCCTCCGCGGCGCTCTCGAAGTCGAGGAGCGCCACCAGGCAAGGGCCCTCCCAAAGCACATTGTCTCGGAAAAGATCACCGTGGCAGAGACCCCGGGGGGCCTCCGGCGAGCGGAGTGCCTCAACTTCCTTCAACCAAGTCCGCAGCCGGGACGCTTCGGAGGCAAGTTCCGAGGAGGGAGCACTCTCGATGACAGCACAACGGGCCAGCAGATCCGAGGTCCGGAAGCGCCCGGGTCGAAGGGTCGGAGCGCCCGCCAGATGGACCCTGGCCAGGGCTGCTCCCACGACCCGAGCCCGCTCCGGGGTGACCCGGGCCTGGCAGAGAATCTCTCCGTCTACCCAGGGAAATACTGCGACAGGCCGCTCTCCTAGCCGGTCGAGGGCCTCTCCCTTTGCATCCTCCAACGGGCACACCGCCGGGACGCCCCGATCTACCAGCCACCGCAGCAACGCGACCTCAGCAGCAGCCCCCTCGGGGCCCTGTTCCTCGTAAATCCGAAGGAAGAGGCGCTCGCCGCCCCGGCAGGTGAGCACATAGTTGGAGTTGACCGAACCGGCAGCAAGGCCCTCAACGGAAAGGACATCCCGGCCTAGACGGGCGCCGACACGGCGAGCCTCCGGAAGAGGCAAAGGTGTGTAAGTAGCCATCAAGACGGTCAGGATAGGGGGGCTGGCGCTGTTCCGAGGCGACGTGCTCAGGGATTGGGATCTTGCGGGTCGACCAGGAAGTGTCCTTCCCCCAACGTGATCCCATCCGCAACAACCGAGCATCCCCGTCGCCCGGAAGTCTTCTGCGTGCAATAGACTGGGAAGGAAGCAAAGGAATGCCAGAAATTTTCGGGAACACTACGGGTCTCGCTCCGGCCGCTTACCGGATACTGGAGCGAATTTACCGACGCAAGGTTTCATTCGAGCAGGTAGCAAGCCACGAGCTGATCCGGTCACTGGTCGATGCCTCCCGGGAAACCGGACGCCAAGTTGGTGCGCTGGTTCACCGCTCAGGACAGGTCGACTACGTGATTGTGGGGGATGCTACCCACCTGATGCTTCCTGACATCGGGCGGCTCCGGGCTGCCGAGGGACGATTCCGCGGACTCCGGCTGATCCATACCCACCTTCACGGCGAGCCCTTGACCAAGGACGACCTCGTAGATTTGGTGCGTCTGCGTCTGGATTTGGTGGCAGCGCTACTCCTTGCGCCTGACGGAGAACCAAGGGGCATCCAGTTTGCCCATAACTTCCCTGCCGGGGAAGGAGAGAAACCCTACCGCATCCTCGGGCCTGTCCCCATAGGACAAGAGCGTACTCCGCTGGCCTCGCTGATCGCTGGGCTGGAGGACGAGTTTGCACGGCTAGCTCGCACCCGCACGGTCCAGGGCAAGGACGGGCGAGCCATCCTGGTCCACGTAGCAGAGAAAGGGAAGCCAGGGGCAGCGCGCCTCGCTGAGGAAAGCATGAGGGAACTGCGAGAACTGGCGCAAACTGCCGGGGTTGAGGTGGTTGACACGATCATCCAGCTCCGAGAGACGCTGGACCCACGCTTCGTGATGGGCAAGGGGAAGCTGGATGACATCCTGATCCGGGCCGCAGAGCTGGATGCTGAAACGCTGATCTTCGATCGAAACCTCTCTCCCTCTCAAGGAAATGCCATCGCCCAGTTTACCGACCTCAAAGTGATCGACCGAACCCAACTCATCTTGGATATTTTCGCTCAGCGAGCCGAGAGCCGGGACGGAAAACTCCAAGTGGAGCTAGCGCAGCTCAAGTATTCCCTGCCCCGGCTTGCGCTCAAGGACAACGCACTGTCGCGCCTCACTGGGGGGATCGGCGGTCGAGGTCCTGGTGAAACCAAGCTGGAGATAGGAAAACGCAGAGCCAAGGAGCGAGTGGCGGCCCTGGAAGCACAGCTCCGCCAGCTAGAGAAACAGCGGGAACAGCGCCGCCGCCGAAGGAACCGCCTTGGGGTGCCGGTGGTGGCCATCGTGGGCTACACCAACGCAGGTAAGAGCACCCTGCTCAATACGCTTACCAACTCCGATGTCCTGACGGAGAACAAGCTGTTTGCGACCCTCGATACCCGCTCACGGCGCATCCGTTTCCCGGAAGAGCGGGAGGTTGTACTTACCGATACAGTAGGCTTCATCCGAGATCTCCCAAAGGATCTGCTGATGGCCTTTCGGGCTACTTTCGAAGAGACTGCTGACAGCGATCTGCTGCTCCACGTAGTCGACGCCTCGGACCCAGCCCGGGATGACCATATTCGCACGACCGAAGAGCTGCTCACCCAGCTCCACCTCGAGCGAATCCCTCGGCTCCTCGTCTACAACAAGGTTGATCTGCTCCCGCCTGAAGAGCTTGACTGGTTGCGACAAGCCTACCCCAGCTCCCTGCAGGTGAGTGCCACGAACCGGGACACCACCCGAACGCTACTAGCCCGCATCGCTGCCTCCCTGCAAGAGCGCTGGAAGCAGGCCGAGCTGGCTCCTCCACGAGAGGAGTCCCATCCCCCCGAAGACCCCCCCTTGGATGAAGAGCCCCCCTCCCTCACCCTGGAGGAACTCCTGTTGCGCCGCCCTCGTCATCGCCTTCGCTCCCAGGAGCGCCGTATCTGAGAGACACGTCGAGCCCGCGTTTCTGTGCAAGAACTTGGCCCTCCTCTACTCCTGATGCTCTTGCCAGAGAAGCGCTCACGCTCTCCGTTGGGTTCGGGGCGGGGCAAGGTAAAGAGAGCCTCATGTTTCGAGGACGTGTCAGACACATTCACTTCATCGGGATCGGCGGCATTGGAATGAGCGGGCTTGCGGAGATCCTGCGCTCGCTAGAGTTCGAGGTTTCCGGCTCCGATCTCAAAGAGAGCAGCATCACCCAGCGACTTGCCTCGCTAGGGGTACGAGTAACCCTGGGTCATCGAACAGAGAACATCGAGGGAGCCGATGTGGTCGTGTATTCCAGCGCCATACCCCAGCACAACCCAGAAATCCTCGAAGCAAAGAGCCGAGGGATCCCGGTGATTGCTCGGGCAGAGATGCTGGCCGAGCTCATGCGGGTCAAATACGGGGTCGCCATCGCTGGAAGCCACGGCAAGACCACCACAACTTCCTTGGTAGCGACCGTGCTGCGAGCGGCCAAGCTGGACCCGACGGTAGTGGTAGGCGGGAAGATGGCCGCTCTGGGCTCCAATGCCAGCCTAGGGGCCGGAGACTTGCTGGTAGCTGAGGCAGACGAGAGTGACGGATCCTTCTTGCGGCTATCCCCTACCCTCGCGGTCATCACCAACATCGATCCGGAGCACCTCGACCACCACCGCACCCACGATGCCCTCAAAGATGCCTTCGTCGAGTTCGCCTCCCGGGTTCCTTTCTACGGTCTGGCGGTGCTCTGCCTCGACCACCCCCATGTGCAGGACATCCTGCCGAGAATCCACCGCCGCTTTGTCACCTATGGGCTATCTTCTCAGGCAGATTATCACGCCAGAAGCGTACGACATGCCGGCTTGGAAATGCGTTTCCAGGGCTTTCGCCGCGGCGATTCGCTCGGAGAATTTTCCTTGCGCATGCCCGGCGTCCACAACGTCCAGAATGCGCTAGCAGTCATTGCCGTAGCCGATGAGCTGGGCGTTCCCCTGGAAGTCACGAAGGAAGCGCTGGCCACCTTCCGAGGTGTTGCTCGACGCTTTACCATCGTCGGTGAGGTCCACGGGATCACCCTAGTCGATGACTACGGTCACCACCCTGCGGAAATCGAGGCCACCCTAGCTGCCGCCCAGGCCGCCTACGAGCGCCGCGTGGTCGTCGCCTTCCAGCCCCATCGCTACACCCGTACCCGCGACCTCTTCCATGACTTCACCCGCGCCTTCAACCAGGCCGACGTCCTGCTCATCACCGATGTGTATCCCGCTGGAGAGCAGCCTATTGAAGGAGCTACCTCCGAGGCTCTCGCCCAGGCCATCCGCCACCACGGCCACCATAACGTCCGCTATGTCCCCGATAAGACTCGCATGGCAGACGCCCTCGCGGAGATCGTTCAACCCGGCGATATCGTGATCGCACTTGGTGCCGGCGACATCAACCAGTCTCTCCGCGATCTCCTCGAGAAACTTCAGGGAGCCCCATCCCCCACCCCAAGAGCCACGATCGCCCCCGCCCCCCCAATCGCCGAATACGCCCTCGGAGCGTACCGCTCTTGCCTCCTGATATCGCCGAGCAGGCAGTGCCCTCCTCCAAGACCCTGCCCCACCGCACCCGCAAGGAAAAGAACCCAACCACCTCCACCAACCATGAACCTTCCTCACGCCCCTCCCAGCGTCTCCCCCGGCCGCCAAACCTTTTCCGTGGCCAGAACGCATCCCTCTTGGCAGCTGGTAAGGTGCTGCTGGGAGCCCTCCTGTTCCTAACTATCGCCGGCACCTCGTCCTTCGGCTTGTACCGCTACGTGAGCACCTCCTCCCGCTTCGCCGTCAAGACCATCCTCGTCGAGGGGGCTGCGCACCGCTCTCAACCCGACCTCGCCAGAAAAGCCGGTGTGGAGCTGGGAACCAATGTGTTCTCTATTGACCTGGAAGCAGCTCGCCGGGGCTTGCTCTCCGACCCCTGGATTGAACGTGCCACCATCGACCGCAAGCTCCCTGGAACCCTACGGATCCATGTCACCGAGCGAGAACCTCTAGCACTTGCAGCCCTGGACGGTGAACTCTACCTCACCAGCCGCGGGGGTGAGGTCTTCAAGCGGGTTGAACCTGGTGACCCCGTGGACTTTCCCCTCATTACTGGCCTCGGCAGCACCGGGGAGCTCGTTCGCGATCGAGAAGGGTTGATGGCCTCAATACGCCGAGCCCAGGAGCTAATCGCGGACTATGCTCGCCTAGGCCCACGCTCCCACGGGCTCCAAGAGGTCCACGTTACCGCTGAGGGCACTTTCGAGCTACTGGTGGGCCGCGATGGGGTACGCCTGGTTCTGGGCAAGCCACCTTATCGCCAGAAGATCGAGCGTGCTGCTCGTGTCCTGGCAGAGACAGCCCGTCGCAAGGGCCAGCCTCTGGTGATTTTCCTCGACAACGAGGCTCATCCTGAGCGCGTCGTTGCACGCCTCCGCTAACGGATCAGAGAGGGGCCAAGGCGTAGTGCATAGCTGCCACCCCTCAGAACCTAGCCTGAAGTGCTGTACCGAAACCGAGAAAATCAGGGGAGACGAAGGTTCGAAGATAGTTGGTACCATCCTCCGCTTTTTCGAGGCGAGTCGCATTGTTATCCCGAGCATACTGGCCCCACAGGATGGCCGCCATCACTGTACTGAGATCCCAACGGAGGCTTGCGCGAGCCTGAACGATGGGAACCCGACCCTTCCCCTCAGGGAGCAAGGCGAGGTTCCCCTGTTGGCGGATGACCACCGTACGACCGATATCGATGCCGAACACATCGACCTGGGAGCTACTGAAGGTGGAGGGAAGCTGAAGACCGGCGCCAATCCCTGGGGTAAGGTGGAGTTTGTCGAAGAAGTAATCCGCTGCAAGGGCGAAGAACATCTCCGGCTGGGTTTTGGCTTCCTTCGGGATCGTCTCGAACGGGATGAAGCTCGGTTGGCTACGCAGCACAAAGGGGACATCGCGGAAGATTCCCGTACCTTGGAGCCGAAAATAGCCACTCTTGACCGTCCCCTGGATGGCACCTGCGGTAGCCCCCTGGAGCTTAGTAGCCCCGGCGACGTCGAAATCCTTGAGATTTTGTCGTAGATGAGAGGCCTCAATGGACACAGACCAGGAAGTGACCCCCGGTTCGTAGGTTTCAGGCCGGAAGATCACCATGGGGGAGTTGGGGTCGTTGCGGTAGAGGAGAAAGTCCACGGAGGCTGTCACCGGCATCCGGTTATGGAGGACAAAGCGACCGGATGCTCCATAGGTGTAGACTCGCTTGCCCTCCACGTCTCGCTGCTCAAAGCGCCCTTGCTGGAAGAAGCCACCACCTACCTCGATACGAGCCATCTCCCCCAAATCGACGCCTCCGCCGCCCAAGAAGCCATAGTTGGTTTGCTGGATACGAGTGAACTCGATGTCCTGTGAGTCAGTCACCTTGGATTCCGGCTCGACGATCTGGGCAGTCTTGAGGCCGACAAACCCATAATAACCGTTGCCGGTGTACTGGAATTTGAAACCCGGAGCCTGGCCCGAAAGACGAGGGAAGATGGACTGGTTGATGGACTGGGCGGTGCCGCCCCAGCTAATGTCGTAGAGGTAACCGAGACGAAAACGATCCGTATCTAGGGGGAAGAACACGAGATCGAAGCCGGTCTTTCGCTTGTCGACCTTGCCGGTGCGAGAATCGATCTTCTCGTAGGAGCCGGTCTTGTAGAACAACCGGAGGTACGAACCAGAATCGTAGAAGGCCGAGTTGACATTGTTGCTCCGGGCAGCGAGCTGCCCGGTGTCGACCCGGAGAACGATCGCGGCCTCGGTATCCAGATCCGGGATGAACCCAGGCATCTTCCGGTAGAGCACCAGGTGCGTTAGGTTCTCGCGGCCGGCAAAGCGAGAGTTCAGGTTGTCGA
>JANWXX010000027.1 GCA_025057345.1 Polyangiaceae bacterium
CATGTCAAGCCTGGCATGGTTATCTACCGGGAAGAGAACGTTGGTCCGGTCCTTGGTGTGGTGCGGGTCAAGACACTGCAGGAGGCCATGGATCTCATCAACGCCCACGAATACGGCAATGGCACCTGCATCTTTACTCGAGACGGTGAGGCGGCCCGCTACTTCTCCGACAACATCCTGGTTGGCATGGTTGGCATCAACGTGCCCCTACCAGTACCTGTCGCCTATCATTCTTTCGGCGGTTGGAAGCGTTCTCTCTTCGGCGACCTTCACGCTTATGGCCCCGACGCCGTGCGCTTCTATACCAGGCGCAAGACCATCACCCAACGGTGGCCTTCTGCTGGTGTCCGAGATGGCGTACTCTTCAGCTTCCCTTCCCACCGCTGAGCTGACCACAGAAGGCTGCTACGGCTAAGGAACAGACAGCGAGACAGAGCGGGAGAGCATCGTCGTCGGTCTGTCTATGCTGTGCAAGGGACAGCTCGGCGGCGTGGACGCTGCAGCTTCCAAGCAGGCGCCTTTTGTGGATCTTCCCCTGGAAGATCTCAACGCCGGACCGGGATGCGCCGTAGTCGTGCCCGGGTCGCCTGGGGCCTTTACGGGGACGAGGGTGGTGGATCCAGAACGACCTTGTGGGTTAGCTTGGCTAGGGTCTTGCGGCCGATTCCCTTGACCCGGAGCAGCTCCGAGAGAGAGCGGAACTTCCCTCGGCGCTTCCGTAGCTCAACGATGGCCCGAGCCCGGGAAGGACCCAACCCCGGGAGCTTTTGGATCTCCTCCTCGGAGGCCAGGTTCAGCACCACGCGTCCGTCCGGAAGCACACCGGAAGGAGCAGGAGGCTCCAGTGCATCTGCAGGCCCGACGGCGATGGCAGGAGCAGAGGCCAGCGGTGCTGCGGGGAGTTGGGAGAGCTCCGAAGGCTCAGGTGCGGAGAGGGCCGCGGAGGTGGAGAGCGCCGTAGAGAGGGGCGCGGACCCGCGACGGTCGGCTGCGAGGCCGACCGCCGCGAGAGCCAGCAGGCCGCCTAGAACAGCGATCCCTCGGATCACCAGGCGAGGCGGGGAGGGAGAGGTCACAGCTCCGGCTCCGCAAGAGCAGGCTCAGGACGAGGGCGGGCCCGTGGCGAGGGAGGAGGCGGGGTTTCCTGGGGATCTGCATCCCTCGGGGTGTAGTCGCGTACCTGGATCTTCCCAGGGCCGAGGGGCATAGCTGAAAGCGCCAGGTTGATGGACCCATCTCGGTTGACGTTGCCGAAGCCGATGCGTGTCCAATAGGAGCGATCACCACGCTCCGTGATGAGCCAAACGACCTTCATTTTTCCGCTTGTTTCCATGAGATTCTCCGGAGGCGGGGAGAGGCGGCGGCCAGCCTGCCGTCGCGGTCCGCTTCGTGCTTCGGAGCTATGCCAGCGCCATGCCAAGGGAAAACATGGCAAGAGCTTAGATAAAGGGCCTTGAGCGTGGAGAAGGTGGCGGGCGAACGAGAGGAAACAGAGTGGCGGGGAGGTGGCGATCCGCCACCCTCGCTAAGCTCGCTTCTTTTTCCGACCGATGTGCTCGGCGCGGCCTGCGCTGGGGCAAAGATCGCGAACGCCGCACCGATCACAGACAGGGCGCTGCGCCGAGCAAACCCGACGTCCGTGGAAGATGAGCACATGGGAAACCAGATCTCGCTCCTCAGGGGGAAAGAGCGCCGTCAGCTCGCGCTCAATTTTGTCCGGAGTGGTTTCCCGGGTCCAACCAAGGCGCTGACTAAGACGCTGAACGTGGGTGTCGACGACAACGCCCTCAGGCACGCCGAAGCAGACGCCAAGAACCACATTCGCAGTTTTGCGACCAACACCAGGGAGGGCCACCAGCGCCTTGAAGTCGGCGGGAACCTTCCCCTGATGGTGTTCGACAAGCTGGCGGGCCAGGGCGACGATGTTCTTCGCCTTGACCCGGAAGAACCCAAGGCGAGCGAGGAGAGGCTCGACTTCTTCGGGGGCAGCGCGAGCCAGGCTCTCTGCATCGGGGAAGCGGTGGAAGAGAGCTGGGGTGACCTGATTGACCATCCTATCCGTGGTCTGTGCGGAGAGCACCGTGGCCACAAGGAGCTGGAAGGGGCCCTCATGGAGTAGCTCGCAGCGAGCGTCGGGGTAGAGCTGGCGTAGCCTAGCGAAGGCCGCGGCGACCCGGGCGCGGCGCCGGGGGGAGATCTTCACAGGAGCCCTTAGAGTAGTACATCGGTTTAGGATCGAATAAATCCGCTGAGAAAGCGTCCAAAGACTGGGCTGTAGGGCCCTCTTCGTTGAACCAAGGAGTGCTTGTGATGCAGAATATGATCCGAAAGCTCAGCCTCGCCACCCTCCTGCTAATCCCTGCCGTGACCGGGACCGGCTGCGAGGAAGCAAACAAGCTCAAGGAAGGTGCTGACGCCCTTTGCTGCAAAGACTTCAAGGTCGGTGCAGACTTGAGCAACGTGGACTGGGGCGTGGAGGGTTCTGGGAAGGTTGAGTTTGCTGCCTTCATGCAAGCCTCCGCAGATTTCTCTGCTGCCGCGAGTGGTCTGGTGATCGAGCTGGCAACGCTCTGCCAATCTGTTGCGGTCGACATGGGCGTCGATGAGAACAAGGTCCAGGAGACGGACCCTGGCAAGCGAGCGTCCCTCTGGTGTGCTGAGGTGGTAGGCCAGCTCAAGGCAGCAGGTTCCATCTCCATTGAGGCCCAGCCCCCGGTGTGCTCCATCAGCGCTAGCGCCCAGGCCAAGTGCGAGGCGAGCTGTTCTGGCAAGGCTGAGTGCGAGCTGAAGCCCGGCGAGCTGCCCCAGTGCGAGGGCGGGGAAGCCTCCTTCACCTGTGAGGGCTCCTGCTCCGGCTCCTGCTCCGGCTCCGCCGATCTGGCGGTCACCTGCGAGGGAGAGTGCTCGGGCACCTGCGAGGGCGATTGCCAGGGTACCTGCGAAGGTAAGTGCGACGGCACCGAGAGCACTGGCCAATGCAATGGAACCTGCGAGGGCACCTGCAAGGGCTCCTGTGCTGGCAAGTGCCGTGGTACCTGCAAGGCAGCAGCGAACGCCAAGCTCGCATGTGAGGGAGAGTGCTCCGGGTCCTGTGACGGCAATATCAAGGCTCCCAAGTGCTCCGGTGGATCGCTGCCCAAGGCCAAGTGCGAGGTTTCCGCCGATTGTTCAGGCTCTTGCAGCGCCAGCGCCCAGGCTAAGGCTGAATGCAAGCCCGGTACCCTCAAGATCAAGGCCGCTGGAAACTTGTCGGCCCGCGCCGTTGCCTCTCTGGAAGCTAACCTGCCCAAGATCCGGGTGCTCCTAGAGGCTCGGGCCAAGCTCCTGGCCAACAACGCTCAGGCCATTGTGGATGTAGGAGGTCGCTTTGTGGCCAAGGGTGACGTGGGCGTCAAGGCCACAGCCTGCCTGCTCCCCGCCGTGGAAGTACTCGCCGAGGCAGTCGAGAACGTACGAGCCACCATCAACGTTAGCGCCGAATTCTCCTCCATCATCAAGTGACACGGCTTGCAGCAGGGCACGTGCGGAGGGAGGATATCGCCCCGTGTCCGCTGTACCTCTCCCCGCTTCCCTGCCCCGCTGGATCCTTGCCGCTATCCTCGTTGCCTCGTCCTTGGCAGCAGCCTGCAGCGAGGATTCGAGCGTCACCTCCGGCGGAGCATCCGACGGTTCTTCTGGCAGTCCTGGCAGCGTGACCTCTGGAGAGGCGCTCTACAAGCAGCATTGTGCCTCCTGTCACGGCCCCACCGGGGAGGGTGGCTCCGGAAAAAAGCTCAAGGGTTGGACCAAGGGCTGGGCCGAACTGGTTTCCACCATCGACCTCCGCATGCCCCCGCAGGATCCCAAGCGGTGCCAGGGTACGTGCGCTACGGACATTGCGGCTTACATCCTAGCGAACTTCCAAGCCGAGCCTCTTGACTGCAAGGGCAATGAGCTACCTCCTCGTCGGCTCCGTCTGCTCAATCGCCGGGAGTACAACGCTACCATCCGTGACCTGCTCCGGCTGGGAGGCTCAGCAGCTGGGACAACCTGCTCCACCGACGCCGACTGCGCCATCGCCACCGAGTCCTGCCTTGCAGGAGTTTGCCAGAAGGATCCTTGCAACGTCCGCACCTTCATCTACCCTGCTCAAGGCAAGACTTATGCTTCGGTCCACGTTGCCGGAAGCTTCAACGGCTGGGCGGGGACCATCGCTGCAGGAGGGTGGCTTATGACTTACCTACCCTCCAAGGACGTATACGTGACCAAGCGCACCATCGCTAGTGGGACGTACGCTTACAAATTTGTCCTAGATGAGACGAACTGGGTTCCCGATCCAGCCAACCCCAAGGGGGAGCCAGATGGGTTCGGAGGGCAGAACTCGCTGCTGGAGGTGAGCTGCGAGAGCGGAGGTGAAGGGCAGGAGAGTCCTGGCCCAGTGGTGGATCTAGCGAAGAATTTCCCGGCAGAGAGCCGGCCTACAGGATTCAGCTATGACAACAACGCGGATGCTGGATTGGTGACATCCGTCCATGTGGAGCAGTACCTCAAGGCATCGGCTCACGTAGCGAAGCTGGCTCTGAGCCATGCGGCACAACTCGTCCCCTGCGGAAGTGTCCACCAGGGGTCCTGCAGCAAGCAGTTCATTGAGGGCTTTGGGCGCCGGGCCTTTCGCCGACCCCTCACCGGAGCGGAAGTGGCCCGCTACGAGAAGCTGGCCCAGGGGCAGCCGACTCACGAAAAGGCAGTGGAGGCGGTGGTGCGAGCGATGGTACTCTCACCCTTGTTCCTGTACCGCTCGGAGCTGGGAGTCCCTCAACCGGACGGGAGCTACCGATTGACTGACCATGAGATCGCCTCCGCGCTCTCCTATACCTTCTGGGGTACCCTCCCGGACGACGAGCTAGCCAGCGCTGCAGACCAGGGTAAGCTCTCCGATCCTAAGGAGATCGAAGCCCAGGCGCGCCGACTTCTAGCGAGCCCCCGCGCCAGGGTCACCCTGGGAGTGTTCAGCCAGCAGTGGCTCGGCGTCAGCGCGGTGGGGGAGCTAACCCGGAGCACCGTGCTGTACCCGAGCTGGTCTGCCTCCCTGGGCATGGCCATGGCTGAGGAGACGCGACGCTTCGTCGAGCATGTGATTTTCGACGGGAGTCACAAACTCGATGAGCTCCTCACCGCCGACTACTCCTTCGTGAATGCCCAGCTTGCCTCGATCTATGGGATGAGCGCTCCTGAGGTAGGCTTCAGCAAGGCACTGCTCCCGCCGGAGCGCCGGGCAGGGCTCCTCGGGCAAGGCAGTGTACTGACCAGCACCGCTCACTCGGATCAATCCTCCCCTATCCGGCGGGGCCTCTTGGTGAGGGAGCGGCTGCTCTGCCAGGATCTCGGGGTACCTCCACCCAATGCGGGAGGTGTGCCGGAGGTGAATCCCAATGCAACCACAAGGGAACGCTTCCGGCAACACTCCAGTGATCCGTTCTGTCGGAGCTGCCACCAGTACATCGACGAGGTGGGATTCGGCATGGAGCGCTTCGACGCCATCGGACGCTACCGGCTGGAGGAGAACGGCCAGCCTATCCCTCCCGACGGAAACATGAATGATGTCGAGGGTCTAGGGACCGGTACCAATGGGTTCTACGATACCCTTCCTGAGCTGGCCGCCATCATAGCCGGGAGCGAGGCATTCCACCGATGTTTCACGCGACAGGTGTACCGCTTTGCTTACGGTGCGCTGGAAAAGGATGTGGATCTTTGCCCGCTCCAGGCATTGTACCAGCAGTTTGCTGCATCCGGGTATGACGTAAGGGAACTCCTCGTAGCCATCGTCCGGTCGCCAGGGTTCTCCACGCGGTGGTGAAGCGAGGGATCAGGGGCCCGGCGAGGTACTAACTGTGGGAAGCAATGGTGTGGAAGCGGAAGGGCGAGGAGGAGCAGGAACTTTCATCTCGACCTCGACAAGCACGGTTTCGTGAAGCGCAGGCTTGATGAAGCGGCGCTCCTCGGGGGCCGCCGGATGACGAAGGAGGATCTCGTGCTCCCCGGCGCGGAGAGGGATGGGGCGGGCGAAGGGGGTGACATCGACCAATTGACCGTCGACGTAGACGCTGGCCCAGGGACGAGCAAGCACGCGGAGGAAGGCAGGATGCTCGGGGAGCAGCTCGAGGACATCATGGCGATCAAAACCGGCGTCCACTCCCGGGGCACGGGCCTGGATGGCGCTACCCCCGAGGACCATGAGGAGGAGGACCAAGAGCTGGCCAGCGGCAGCACGGCCAATCCCTTCGCGGCGAGGGGTAGGAGAGGTCCGGTGGGCAACCAGCGAAGCAAGTTGCTGGCCGCTGAGACCAGCACGGGCGAGAGCGGCCGCAACCTCACGCCGGCCGATAGGGATGTCGAGTTCCTCGGTGATTCGACGGAGAATAGAGGCAAGGATGGCAGCCGAGGGGTGGCGGTGATCTGGAAGCTTTTCGAGACACTGAGCAACAACGCGCTCAATGGGGGGGGGAACCTGGGGAGCGATTCGGAGCAACGGTGTGGGGGAGTCGTGACGAATCCGCTGGGTGAGTGCTCGGATGTCCGGTGCTTCGAAGGGATGAGCACCGGAGAGCATCCGGTAGAGGAGAATCCCGAGGGAGAAGATATCGCTCCTGGCGTCGAGAGCTTCTCCGAGAATCTGCTCTGGGCTCATGTGCGATGGTGATCCAAAGCTGCTCGTCCCTTCCAACGGCTCCGGAGAGCTAGGCATCCGCTCGTTCTGCGCCACCTCAAACTCGGAGAGCTTTACATCACCTTCCTGGGAAAGGAGCACGTTCTCCGGGCGGAGATCCCGATGAATGACCCCCCGCTCGTGGGCATGGGCTAGTGCATCTGCTAGGGCAATACCTACGGAGAGCGCCGCAGCAGTTCCCAGTCCGTTTTTCGATCGCTCCAGCAGGGCTGCCAGGGATCCTCCCTCCACATACTCCAACACCAGCCACATCGCCGTTTCGCTCCGGACAAAGTTGTAGAGGGCGATGATCCCCCCATGGCTAAGGGCAGCGAGCACATGCGCCTCGCGCTCCAGCCGGGAGGCCAAGGAGGAGGCAGGAGAGATGCTGGACCGGAGAGCCTTCACCGTGACCGTACGCCCTAGGGGCTCCTGGATCGCGCGGTAGCTGATGGTGAGCGGACCCTGGGTCGTAACCTCCAGGATACGGCAATCTCCCAGGCGCTCAGGGAGGGGCGGCGTCATCTGGGCAGTAGCAGGCTCTTGCCGGTCATCGCCTCAGGATGTGGCAGCTCAAGGAGCTGAAGCATGGTGGGAGCTACGTCGCAGAGCCGCCCCCCTTCCCGGAGTTGAGTACCGGAAGCTCGCGGATCGACATAGACGAAGGGAACCGGGTTGGTGGTATGGGCGGTATGGGGGCCTCCGGTAACCGGGTCGCGCATCAGCTCGCAGTTTCCGTGATCGGCAGTCAAGAGCAGGATAGCGTCTTGAGCAATGGCTGTATCCACAATGGCACCCAGCCCCTGATCGACAGCTTCAAGGGCTCGGATGGCAGCTTGCAGGTTCCCGGTATGACCTACCATGTCCGGGTTAGCAAAGTTCACCAGGATAAACTGGTAGCGCTCGCTTTCAAGGGCATCGACAACAGCACGAGCAACAGGAGCCGCACTCATCTCTGGCTTCAGGTCATACGTGGGGACTTCCTTGGGTGAGGGGATGAGTTTTCGATCTTCTCCCTCGAAGGGCTCCTCCCGACCACCGTTGAAGAAAAAGGTCACGTGGGGAAATTTCTCCGTCTCCGCGCAGCGGAACTGGGCCATTCCCGCCTTGGACACCAGCTCACCGAACATATCCGGGTGGGTGATCGGAGGGAAAGCCACCGGCAGCGGGAGGGAAGCATCGTAGCGCGTCATGCAAACATAGATGCCGAAAGGAGTAGCTCTTCCCTCGGGCCTGGGGAACTCCTGGAAGTCAGGCTGGGTCAACGCACGGGAGAGTTCCCGGGCTCGATCTGGGCGAAAGTTGAAGAACAGGGCGGAATCCTTCCCCGGAGCGACCCCATGATAATCCCCTACCGTCACCGGTTCGACGAATTCATCACTCTTGCCCTCTGTATACGCAGCTTCGATAGCTTCCAATGCAGTGCCATGACGAGGCGCAGCCGCGGAGACAATGGCATCGTACGCGCGTTGCACCCGTTCCCACCGTTTGTCCCGGTCCATCGCCCAAAAGCGACCAGAAACCGTGCCGATCATCCCCTTACCAGCCAGTACGTCCTCGACGACAGCGATGTATTTCTTGGCGCTTCGTGGCGGCGTATCCCGACCATCAAGGAATGCATGGAGCACCAAAGGAACCCCTTCTGCGTGAGCCGCGGTGATCAGCGCCACCAGATGATCAAGCGAGCTGTGAACGCCTCCATCGGACACAAGCCCCAGCAGATGGAGGCGACCACCGTGGGCCTTGGCATGAGCCAAGGCTGCGGCGATCTCCGGGTTCTTACCCAAGCTGTGGTCAGCGACGGCGCAGTCGATGCGGGAGATATCCATTTGAGCGATGCGGCCAGCGCCAAGGTTGAGATGGCCCACCTCGCTATTGCCCATCAACCCTTCCGGCAGCCCCACATCCAGGCCACTAGCCCCAAGGGAGGTGTGGGGGTAACGCTCCCAAAGCTCCCGGAAGCGCGGCATCTTCGCCAGCGCCACCGCATTATCCTCCCGAGCTTCGCGCAGACCAAAACCGTCGAGTACCACCAAGATCACAGTTCGTTGCTTGTTTATCATGGCGACTCTCCTGCCTTTTCTTCCGTACGAGGTTTGCGCCGCACGCGCCCCTTCCGCTCCTCTCTACCTACGTGGGACCAGAGTGCCTGTAGCACCCCATCGATTCCCTCGCCGGTTACTGCTGACACCAGCCAAAGGGACTTACCTTCCGTAGCAAAGCGAGCCTGTAGCTCGTCGAAGACCTCCCGTACTTCGGGCAGATCAGCCTTAGACAGAGCAATCACCTCAGGGCGCTTGGCTAGTTCCGGGTCGAAGGACTGTAGTTCGTGGCGCAGTGCCTGGTAGTCAGCCCAGGGGTCGCGGCCTTCGCCGGGGTCAACCGTGATCAGATGAAGCAAAGCACGGGTGCGCTCGACGTGCTTGAGGAATTGGATCCCCAACCCAGCCCCCTTGCTAGCACCAGGGATAAGCCCTGGGATATCCGCGATGACAAAGCTGGCCTCTTGTCCTACCCGGACCACCCCCAAGTGAGGAATCAGCGTGGTAAAGGGGTAATCAGCCACCTTAGGCCGTGCTCGGGAAACTGCTGCGACGAAGGTGCTCTTGCCGGCATTCGGGAAGCCCAGGAGCCCCACATCCGCCATGACCTTGAGCTCCAAGCGAAGCTCGCGGATCTCGCCGGGCTCTCCCGGTTCGGCCCTGCGAGGAGCCCGGTCGTAGGGGGTGGCAAAGTGCATGTTGCCCCGCCCCCCCTTACCTCCGTGGGCCACAATGACCCGGGCTTCCGTGTCGGTCAGATCGAAGAGCAGTTCGTTGCTGGAAGCGTCAAACACCTGAGTTCCCTGGGGAACGCGGACCACGAGATCCTTGCCACCCTTCCCGTAGCAGTCGCTCCCCTGGCCATGCTCACCGTTCTCAGCACGAAGGGTGGCAGCGTATTGAATATCCAGCAGCGTCCCTAGCCCCTCATCTACCTGGAAGATGACATCCCCACCCTTACCGCCATCGCCTCCGTTGGGCCCTCCAAAGGGAACGTATTTCTCACGCCGAAACGAGATCGCCCCATTGCCGCCATGGCCGGCAACCACCTTGACCTTGCACGAATCCACGAAGCGCATCGCTCATCAGGGCCTACCACGGACCCCCTCGCGGGCGCCACCTTGGCTACCTCATCCTTTGCCCAACTTGCGCCGAAGGGCCTTCAGCTCATCCTCAATCTCCCGCTCCTTGCGCCGTTCCTCCTCCTGTCGTCGTGCAATCTCTGCCTTCGCTCGCTCTTGATCCCGACACTCTTGCTCCTGCCTGCGCTGGTTCTCCCCACGAATCTTTCTGTGATCTTCAGGCGTCTCCTCCCGATCCTCCAAACCCAAGCTGCGAGCCAAACGCTCTTTCGCGCTGGAGAGCTCTTGCTTGACCTCGGCTACCAGCCGCTCCTTGGCCTCCTCCACCAACCTCTCCCGGGCTCGATCAGCGGCCCGCTGAGTCAACCCTTCGGCTTCTTGCCTTAGCCGATGTACTGCCTCTTCGATCCCACCCTTCGCCATGTGCAGCGTATCTTCGGCCCCTGCGATCAGCCGGTTTACCAGCTTCTTCATCCCGCTTCCTTGCTCCTGCAGGTTTATCCCATCGTGTACAGTCGGAAGAGGGTGTACCCCACCCCCACGGCACACAAAAGTGCCGACAAAGCCACCAACCAGGCAGGCAACCCACGGTGTGGAGGGGTACGCTCCGCCATCATCGCCTGGATCGCCAGCACTACGACCCCCTGAAGACGCCGCTGCGCCTCAGGCCCCCGTTCTCGGTCGCCGGACATCCCACGGTAGCGAGTCGCTGCATCGCTTAGTGCGCCAGTGCGCTGACAGTACTCTAGGAATGCGCCATGGGTGGCGGCGTCCTCCCAGTTGTCTACAACACGTTTCCAGAGTTGTTCTCGCTGCTCGTCGAGGAGGGCCATGAGCACATCCCCCATCTCATAGCACTCCCCCTCCCTCAGAGCATCGAGAACTTCTAGAGCCTTGTTGACGCAACACCTCTGCGGCGACATGCCCTTGCCATGGTTCCACGTTCTCCCCTGGCGCTCCTGGTCGTTGTCTCTATGGCCTCTGCCCCTGCGAGCAGCTGCTCCAAGGATCCTCCTGCTGAGCCCCCCCTCCCGGACCCGTTGGAGCGTAAGGCTAGCGAGATTGCCCGGAAGATGTCGAAGGAGACATCCTCCGAAGATCCGGCTCGCTCGGGAGGTCGTCCGCGGCGAAAGGTGAGTGCAAAACCGGTGGTGAGCGTGAAACCTGCGGAGGATGATCCGCTCCAGGGACAGTGGACTCTAGCAGATGCTACCAAGGATCTGAAAGGAAATGGGGCGCTCCTGGCGGATCTGGAGATCGATCTCTCCACCAAAGGAAGTGAGACTTCCGGGAAGCTGACCTGCACGCTGTTCGAGGAGAAAGCTCCGATCACGGTGGCCAACTTCACCGGGCTAGCGAGGGGGCTGAGGCCCTGGAAAACCGCGGAGGGCAAGTGGCAGAAAAAGCCAGCCTACGATGGGACGATCTTCCACCGGATCATCAAGGGGTTCATGATCCAAGGGGGTGACGCTCAAGGAACCGGCATGGGGGAGCCCGGGTACGTGATCCCAGACGAGATCTGGGAGGACGCGCTCCACGACCGGCCAGGGCTTCTCTGCATGGCGAACCGGGGCCCAAACACCAACGGAGCCCAGTTCTTCATCACCGACGCCCCGGCGCCACACTTGGACAATGGCTACACGATCTTCGGAGAATGTACCCCGGTGGACCTGGTGCATCGAATAGCGTCGGTAGAGGTAAAGGGAGAGCGCCCTGTCCACCCACCTCGCATCCGAAAGGTGACGATCCGACGGGGAGTGAGCCCCTTGGCCTCTGCCTCAGCAAGCACCGGAAGCGCCCCTACAAAACCCTGAAGAACCCGGCTCTTGTTCAAAGCACCGAAGGCATTTTCCGAAACAAGGTAAGAAACTCCGCTCTCTTGTCACAACCCATCGGTTCGCCAAGAGATGTTGCTGATTCGTTCAAACTGTCTCGTTACACCAGCGCTCCGACTGCTCCCAGAGGCGAGCGGCGAGGGCGTCATCCAGCGCGATACGGCTCGGCGTGCGCTCCTTGCAGGCATCGTAGTAGAGCCCGGTCTGATCCCGGACTGCAGGACTGGTGGCGCAGTAGAGGGTGGTGCGGGCCCCCTCCTCGTTGCTCAGCATGAACAGTGAGAGAATGTGGCGGATCCCCCAGGGGACATGACGCCAGATGTCCGAGGCGATGACGCCGGGGTGGAGCACATAGCTGTGCACCTTGGGGCCAGCGCGTCGGGCCAACTCTCGGGAAAAGAGTACATTGGCCAGCTTGGACACCTGGTACTCGGGGAACCCGGTAGCCGTCCGCGTAGGCCTCCTCACGGCTTCGAAGTCGATGCCAGGGGCCCGGTAGTGGGCCCTGCTGGCCACGGTGACGACGCGGGCATCGTCCGACTCGCGAAGCCTGGGCAGCAGGAGCTTGGTCAGCAGAAAGTGGCCGACATGGTTGGTACCAAAGGCCAGCTCGAAACCGCTACGGGTCAACCCTCGCTGCCCCGCCAGGCCGGCATTGTTGATAAGCACATGGAGCGGTTCGTCCCGGCGCAGGAACTCCTCGGCGCAGGCTCGAACGCTGGCGAGATCTCCCAGGTCGAGAGGTAGGAATTCCCCAAAGCCCCCAGCCCCCCGGATGGCATCAAGGACAGGTCGCGTACGTTCGAAGGAGCGACAAGCGAGGTAGACCCGGTTCCCACTCCTGGCCAGCTCCTCAGCGGTGACGCGGCCGATCCCGGTGTTGGCTCCGGTGATCAGGTACGTGCGCTTCATCGTGGTGCTGGAGGGTACTCGATCCTCGCAGGCAAGGTAGGCTACGAGGTGGCATGAGCGAAGCCGCACAAGAAACCTCGCGCCCCAGGGATCAGGCCGAAGACCCCGGGGACGAGGTTGAGGAGTTGATCCCACCAGGAAATCCTCCCCGGTGGAGACGAGGCGGGCTTCTGTTGACGTTGGGGGCCCTGCTGGCATTGGGGGTGATGGGGTACGACCGGCCGCTGCGGTGGGGTGTCCTCCTAGGCGGTATCGGGGTTTTGCTGGCAGCCACGGGAGCTCTGGATCTGGTAGGAACCTTCGACGACGCACAAGACCGGGTTGTCCGTACGGTGTCCTTCCGCGACCTCGCCAAGCCTCTCCTTGCTCTGCTGGGGAGTATTTCGGCCTCGTTCGTGGTGCTCTTGTTGGCGACCAGCGGTCGGCTCTCCCTTGGCTGGAGCGCAGCGTTGCTCCCGGCAGGGTCTATATTGACTCTAATGAGCCTGTATTGGTCAGGAACCGTGCTCGGACCATGGGCGACGGACGAGACAGGACAATACAGGCCCCTGGGAAAGCGCCATGGGTTCTGGGTGGTAGCAGCAGCCTGCACGCTCTACCTACCGGCCGCAGGAGCGCACTCGCTGACGGATCCATGGGAGACTCACTACGGGGAGGTGGCGCGGGAGATCCTCGCAAGGAACGACTGGATCTCGACTTGGTGGGCCCAGGACGGGTGGTTTTTCTCGAAGCCGGTGCTGAATTTCTGGCTCCAAGCGATGGCCATGGCGATGCTGGGAGTGCAGTACGAGCCAGGGGCGATGCTGGAGCCGAAGGGGGGAGTCATCCCAAGGCCCGAATGGGCCGTGAGGATGCCGGTGGTGGTGCTTGCAGTAGTAGCGCTGTACTTGCTCTACAAAGGGGTTGCGCGGGTGTTTGGTCGGCGGGCGGGGCTGCTCGGAGCGCTAGTGCTGATGGCGATGCCCCAGTGGGCCTTCCTCGCCCACCAGACGATGACGGACATGCCCTTTGTGGCGACCATGGCATCGGCGATGGGGCTCCTTCTCCTGGGAATCCATACGGATTCGGAGAAGGAAGCCCCTCGGTACGAAGTAAGGGCAGGAGCGATACGGGTGAGGGTAAGCGCCTTTCACCTGATTTTCGGAATGATTTTGCTGAGCGCGCTGCCACAGATCTTTTACCTGATCTCGCGGAACTTGGAGGTTTCGCTGGGAGGGGAGGCGATGGGGTTCCGCTGGCACGGAGACGTGTTCTGGTCCGGTTCTCCAGGGAACTGCGGGCTCCCGGGGAACGAACCGTGTGCTCAGCAACTTCCGTTCCACCGGTGGCTGCAGCCAGGGCTTCAGGGGCTGTTCTGGGCGGTAGCTTTGGGGGCTCTTCTGTACTTGAACGCGGGGGAGCGACGTCAGCAGAGGCTTTGCTATCTGGGAGCCTTCTTCTTTGCCTCGCTGGCAACCTTGGGGAAAGGCCCGGCAGGGCTGCTGCTCCCTGTGCTCTGCGCCTTGCTCTATGTGGCCGTGACGGGCCGTTGGAGGGAGCTTACTCAGTTCGAGATCCTCTCGGGGCTGCTGCTCCTGCTGGCAGTGGCACTCCCCTGGTACTTGGCCATGTACCTGCGGCACGGCCCTCCTTTTGTGGATCGTCTAATCTTCCACGACATGTGGAAGCGGGCGCTGACCCATGTTCATGACACCAACGAGGGAGACGACGTAAGCTTCCGATTCTACATCTGGCAGCTCGGCTATGCAGTTTTCCCATGGACAGGGCTTGTCCCGACAGCGCTGGTGGCTTGGGCAAGACGCCCGGATGATGCGGACGATGGACGCGGGGATGCCTCGGTACTCTTGGCGCTCTGGTTCGTGGTCGCCTTCACCCTGTTTGCGTGGATGCTGACCAAATTTCATCACTATATCTTTCCGGCGGTGCCCCCGGCGGCGATGCTCGCTGGTGTGCTCCTCGACCGGATGATGGGAGACATCTCCCCTGATCAGCCTCTCCGGCCTTCGTTGATCGCGGGGATCGCCGGAGGGCTCCTTGGTTTCGGGGGCTTCCTCCTCCTCCCCGGGAGCTTGGATGGCTTCCGGGGTGAGGACGGCTCCCTGAGCCCACCGATGCCTGCCCTCGGAGCCATGCTTGTCCTAGCTGCCCTGAGCACTCTGGTGTGGATCAGTGTCGGCCAGCGCTCCCCCCTCCCCCTGAGAACCTCCGAAGATGGACAGGGAGGGCTTATAGCAGCCGCTGTGCTGGCGGGGGCTCCCCTGCTGGCATTGGTGGGCCGGGATCTCACGGTACGCCCCCCTTCCGAGGTCGTCGGGGAGGCCCGGCTGATGCACCTTTTTACCTACAATTACCGGCGAGCCTGGCCAGATTCTCTCGACTTCTCCGGTGTTCTTGGGGGTGTTGCTGCTGCTGCGGTGCTCCTCTCCATTCTGCTTGCCGTGCGGCGCCTTCGAGCTTCCGCTGCCGTGGCTCTGGTAGGTCTCTCCTTGGTCTTTGGAGCCTGGTGCCTGGATGTCTACTTCATCCGCACCGCACCTCACTGGGGCCAGCGAGAAACCATTGCGGCGTACTACCGGCATCGGGAGGGACCGCAGCAACCTCTAATTGCTTACCAGATGAACTGGAAGGGAGAGAACTTCTATACAGGGAACCGGGTGCCAGCATTCGTGGCGAGCGGGGAACGATTCAAGGCATGGGTGAAGGAGCAGCGAGCCAAGGGGGTAGGGACGATGTTCTTCACGACGGAGCACGGCAGGGTGGGCAGTCTGAAGTCTGAGCTAGGGAACCCAGGATCGGTGGAGGTGCTCACCGACCGAAAGTTGAACAACAAATTCGCTCTGATCCGAGTGCGCTTCGAGGAAGGTGAGCCTTGAGAACGAAGAAGGAAGAGAATCTATACAATAGAGGAAAGGTTCCCACGAACTGGCTAAGGGACTAAGATGGCCTGGGAGGGCTCACGAGCCCCGGAGGACAGGCATGACACGAGCAATGGTGGGTATCCTATTGGTGATGATGGCAACGGCTTGCTGCAGAAAGGGTGAGAAGAAGGAGCAAACCCAGCCTTTGGATACGACAGACACGGCGAAGAACAGCAACGCTAGGGCCACTACGACGGCACTACTCCCGACTCCTCAAACCAATGCCCCGGTGCTTACTGCCGCCCCCGGTGCAGGGCAGGCCTCCCCAGAGGTTCCCACCGGAACCTCCCCACCTCCGACCGTGGCCGAATGGTCTGCTGCTGCCGAGGTCAATACCGTCCACGTTAACTCCAAACCAAAGGATTGCTCCATGAAGATGGTTCGGGAGTGGCTCAAGGTAAACTGTACCGGAAACATCCGGGAGGTCACCAACCGGGAAGGATTCGGCAAGTACGGCGTCGACTCCTTCGAAAAAATCGTTCCCGGAACGATGGCGGACCTGGTGGTGCGAATGAAGAAGGGAGGAGCCATCAAAGCGCGCATCCTCCGCAACGGCGAAAGTGGCGCTTCTCTCTTCGTCAATTGGCCCAGTCAACTCGACAAGCCCAGCATCGTCGCTCTCCAGATTTTCAACGGATGAACCAAGGTCAGTACGCACTACTGGGTGACGCACCGGAGGGTTGGCCGCAATCGCCGGGGCCAGCCGCTCAGCCCCTCCGGGCTCCACCAGGCTCTCCTGGAAGCCATGGCGGAAGTCATGAATCGCATACAGCCCATCGATCAGCGGACGAATAGGCTCCGAGAGGGCATCGTAGGCAACGATGGTGCTAGCCCAGAGGGTATCGCCCGCCTGAAGTATCCCCAGCACTGCCCTAGCGTTGAGCCCCCGCGCTGCCACCAACAGACTGTTTTCGTCCCGGGCGCCCGCCCGCTCATTTGGCGTTAGGGCTGACGCCATCAGCCCCCCCACCATGCCCGTCCACGGCCCCGCTGAGGAGACAAAGGAAGCTCGCCCTGGTGTCGTCCCGTAGTGAGTTGCTATGACCTCACCGACCACTGCGCCCGCCGTACTTGTCCCCTACAGCAGCGTGGTCACCGTTGGGAGCTTCCACTTCTCTTTGTAGCGCGCCCTCGCCTGATGCCACATTGTCCAAAAATCCCCTGAGAAGAACCCGGCGTGAGCCCAGCCTGGATCGACTGTGGCACCCCGTAGTCATCCCCTTGCCCCGATCCAGGTACGCTACCAGCCCCGCAGACAGGCCCGCCAGACCCAGCGAAGGCAGCATCTCCCTCGCCGAGGAGTCAAGCTTGTTCAGCAAGGTCAGCCAGAAACCTGTCCCGAAGCTATAGCGATCGAGTAGCCATGGAGTGAGGCAATCTCGCCCTCCAGGGAGGCGGCCCCTAACCTCGCCCCGTGGCGTGAGCGTCAGCCCTCGCCGGTGCCACTCGGCAGCCATCACCCCAAGCTCCCGGGCGGCAAAGGCGCTGGTGGGATCCGGAACCATTGCGGCCAATCTGAGAAGCTCTCGAGAAGCTAGTTAATTGACCGGTGAAGAAGAGTTGGTGCGCCTCCTGGTAACGGTGCAACCAGACATTCAGCGGAAGGGAAGTAGCAGGCGGAGGAGATGCTGGAGCCACGCTCCCAGGGGGAGACGCCGAGGGTGGGGAGGCGGTTGAGGGAACCTCCGTAGCAGGCGTCTGTGCCTGAGCCTCCGCGGTCAAGGTTAGGGCAGCAACGAGGGGGAGGAGGCGCAAGCGCGGGATCATGAGGATAGTCGGGAGCGTACCACTGCCTATGGGATCCTTACCCATGCAAAGCACCCCAGCTTCAGCATCCCCGGATCGTTGGAACAAGCCACCGAACCCATCCCCCCAGCCACCGTCAGCACCGCCACCCAAAGACGCATCCACCCTATTATAATTTTCTGATGCAACATCATTACTTCTTGGCCGGCATCCTCCTCCTTGCCGCTTGCGGTGGTTCTACCGAGTCCGATCTGGGCTCCACCCAGCCTGCAGCAGCAGGCTCTGCCGGAGCGAGCGGAGGTGGGGGCAACAACACAGGGGGGAATGCCGGAGCAAACCCGGCGGGGAGTGGTGGTTCCACCGGCGCGGGAGGAGGCCCCTCCGGGGCGGGTGGCGAGGACGCAGGTTCCGGTGGGAGCATCGCTGGAATCGGCGGAAGCACCGCTGGAGAGGCCGGTTCGGGAGGCATGGGGCCGGCAGGTTCCAGCGGGTGGTCCGGAACTTCCGGACAGTCGGGTGCAGGTCAGGGAGGCAACGGGGGACAGCCGCAGGATTGTGCTCCCCCGGCGGATCCAACAAAGGCTGCAGTGTGCTTGATCCTCACCCCGGAGGCGATGGACTTCGTGGAGGACGACCCGCAGCTTGACGGCGAGGGAATCCTGTTTGTGGCGGCCTATGACATGCCTCTCCCGGATAATGACGAAGGGCCCCAGGATGACACCCCTCCCATCGCCAGCACAGTCTACCCGCCCCAGCCAAGCTCCGGGGCGGCTCTGGTTAGCTTGGGTGCGCTTCCTACGATCCGCCTTGATGGGCTACCCTCCAAGGTATACCTCCGGGCCCTGTTCTTCGATAACCTGGAGGCCCTAGAGAAAGGGAACATTAGCTGGGGAGTTTGGTTCGGAGGCCAGGATCTGAACAAGGGGCTCACCCCAAACTTGCCCATCGACGAGCAGAGTCTCCCGATCGGGAAGGGCACAACGCGGTCAATGCCCCTCACCGCGCTGCGGCGTCTGGAGGTCACCGTCAAGCTGGCCTCCACCACCCAACCTGTCGACGACGGTAGCGGACCGTTCCGCTGGTTCGCTTTCGCCCAACAAGGTGTCCAGGAAAAAACCCCTCTCTTGGGCCTCAGTAGCGAACGCTGCTTGTCTCTCCCTGCTAACCCTGCCCCGGTGGTCCGGGGGCTGGTGGTCGGCTCAGGCGATCGCTTTATCCTCGGTAGTCTCAACGACTTCAACTTGCCCGATCCCCTCGCTCAGGGCTCTATTCTCAACGCTACTTTCGCACCGGGGCAAGTCTCCATTGTTGGAGGCAAGATTTCGTTGGGCCCCCAAGAATATCGTAAGGCGCACTCCATCGACCTCTCCCTGGTCGTCCCCCTCAGTGGGCCCCCCAAGCCCCCCTCCTACACCTGCCCGTGACCTGGTGTATCTCACGGCCCTGTGCTGATCCCACGGCGTACCCAAGCCAGCGGAGCATCCTCCACCAACTTGACTCTTCCCCCCCGCAAGCGCACCCCAAGAGCTTCCCAGAGCGCCTCAAGATCCACCCGGACGGGTTGCTCTCCGTGCTGCCCGTAAAGCTCTCGAAGCACCGTAGTCCCGGTTGCACGGTCCCCCAACTCCAACGCTCGCATCAGAGGCCAGCGGTGCATCACGTTGCCCCCGGCCTCCTGGATTGCTCGAAGCGCGTCCAATAGCGATCGCTCGTTGCTCGTGCGCTTGCGGATTTCTACGTCTGCCAGCAAGCAAAAGATCGCACCGCCCCAGTAGGTTCGTCCCCAGGTCGGAGTGCGATCTAGCCCCCGGTCCCCCTCCTCCGGTTGCCCCTGGGGCATGCTCTGAGCGAACCCGAGCCACATCTCCTCCTCCCGAAGCTGCCCTGCCCGGACTCTCGCCAACGGTTCCAGGTACGTCGACAGCCCTTCTTCCATCCACGCTTGGTGTGCTGGAACCGAGGGGAACGCTAGGTGGAGCAGCTCGTGGGGAAGCACCCAATCCTGCCGTAGCTCCGCCTCCCTTACGGGCCTCCCTACGCTTACTAGAATCGAAGCACCGCCATGACCCAACGTGCGACCGAAGCCGACCCCTTGCTCCTTCGCAGGGAGTACAAAGAGGAGCGCCCGAGGTACCGGAAAGCGCTGATAGAGCCCCACGATGGCTTTTCCCGCTGTCCGTACCCACCTCTCGATACGGATCTGCTCGCCCCCGTGGAAGGTACCCTCAAGCAACGCCAACTCTAGAGTTCCTCCCTCGAACCGGATCTTCCGGGAAATGAATCGCCCGAAGGCGGAATACGGCGAGGTTTCCAGATCATCGGTCCCAGCCTTGTACCCCTGCTCCTCAGGAAGAAGGCCACTGAAGAAGGGAGGGTCGCTTTCAACCCTAAGTCGCCATTCGCCTACCTCCGTCTGCTGGAGAGGGTGAAGGAGCCAGGTGGAAGGAGGAGCGAACAAGGCCCCTTGGAGTTCG
>JANWXX010000280.1 GCA_025057345.1 Polyangiaceae bacterium
CTCGCGCGCAGCTGCGTTCGTCGTCGTCCTCCTCTCGCATCCTCATTCTCGCGAGCACCTTTGTCCTCCGGGTAACCTGCTGTTCCTCATCGTTCTCACTGTCGTCCTCGTCGTCGTCCTTGTCGTCGTTGTTCTTGATGTCCTTGTCCTCACCTTCGTCCTCATGCTCATCCTCGTTGAGGCTGTACTCGTCGCCATCCTCATCGGGTACCGTTGGGAGCGGGTCAAGTGGGCTGGTGGCAAGGAGGCCGTCAAAGGGGCCTGGACGGGGAGCGTTCTCGTCCTCATCGAGAATGTCGTCGAGGTCCTCGACGATGCCATCCTGGAGGTAGCGGAACCACTGCTCCGGGTGCTCGGAGGCGAGGAGGTCCATGAGGCGCTTGCGGTTGAGGCGGTCGATAGGCTTTCCGTCGGTGCTGCTCCGGGGGCGGAAGCGCAGCTCACGGCGCTCGTAGACGGTCAATTCGATAGAGAAGATATCTGCGATATGGACGTGGAGGTAGTCGCGAACCTTCCCCAACTTGAGGGTGGATACCCGCTCGGTTTCGAAAGTCCAGCGGAGTCGTTTCAGATGATCGAAAAGGGCATCTTCATCGTCGGTGAAGACGTGGAGGTCGATGTCACTACCTCGGCGTACGTGGCCGGTGCTTACGGAGCCGATCAGCCGTGGGTCGAAGGGGTCAAGGGCCTCCATAGCTTCGAGGGCAGTGATACGCATGGCGAAGAGGCGGCGCATGCGGCGGGGGCCCTCGGCGAGCTCTGCTAGCTCCAGGAGCTGCTCGCGGATTTCCCCGTTGGAGGGAAGATACGCAGGGCGGTAGCGGATCTGCTTGCCCCCCACGCGGCCGCAAACTCGCCGTGAGGCTATGCGCTTGGCGGTAAGGTACTGCTTGACGTCCTCCTCGTACATAAGACGAGCCGCCTCGCGGGCGATGGAGAGACGAAGCTGGATGTTTCCTCGGTGGTTCATGGCATATCTACGGGGGTAGTTCCCTCGTCCGCCGTCAGCTCAGAGAAGGACCTCCGGATCATGAGGTAGTTCGGTGTTGTCGCCAGGGTCAAAGAGGGAAGGGTGATCAAAGAGGATGGCGACTGCCTGCTCCTGGGAGAGCCTTGAGCGCTGCGCTGGCGACCTCCCAGATCCCAGGGCCGGAGCTGCTGGAGGGCGCTTATTTGTACGGCGGTAGCCAGCGCGCCGCGGATTGCGGAGCAGGTCGAGGTGGTGGCGTACCAGCCAGACCACCCGGGGGCAGAGGAAGCCGTCGAGGAGGTCAGCACCCATCTTGTCGTGGTTGGAGCTTGCGTGGGCCTTGCCTACATCGTGGAGCAAGGCGGCTGCAAGGAGCACCGGATCACGGGACTCTCGGAGGGCCAGGCCGAAAACCTGAAGGGTATGGAAGAGGGCATCTCCTTCCGGGTGGTACTTCGGGTCTTGCCGGACGCCATGGAGATCCAGCAGAAGGTGAAGCAGGTAGTCACGCATAGGATTGCACCCCCGACCCCGAACGCTGGAGTCCTGTGGGGAACTTGTTTAGGGTGGGGTCACACCCAACGCCGGCTGCCAGAGAGGAGTTTCATAGGCTTCAGGGCGCCCCTGGAGAATCTCATAGGGGCGGAACGTGGATTTGTAACGCATGGAAGGACATCCTTCTACCCAGTACCCAAGGTAGAGGTGAGAGAGCCCTCGGGTGCGGACCTGCAAGATCTGGAAGAGTATGTTGAGTACTCCGGGAGACCAGCGGGCATACTCGGGATCGTAGAAGAAGTAGATGGCGCTCCAGCCGACGGGGGTTTCATCGCAGAGTCCGACACCGATCAGCCTCGACCCCCCCGGGGCGTGGTCATCATGGTAGGTGATCTCCCGGGCTGCCGGGTGGGGGAAAGCAAACTCAAGCTGGTATTCCTCCCGCTCAAGTTTGCTTTCAGGCCAACCCCGGAGTTTTTCTCGAAACCTGTGCCATCGGTGATAAAGGGCAAGCCGTTCGTCCGTCACCTGGGGTGGACCTATTTGAATCCTGAGCTGCTCGATCCGCTTCCAAGCTCTGCGCTGGGTTGCCGAGGGCTCGAACTTATCTACAGGGATACGCAGGGAGAGACATGCCTGACATGCCTTGCAGGAAGGTCGGAAATAGAAGGGACCGAAGCGCCGCCAGCCTCGCAGGAGCATTTCGCCAAATTGCTCGGGGGAAACATCGAGCATCACCTTGTTTTCAAGCTGGGCGGTCTGTTCGGGGAGGTAGACGCAGGCGCGGGGGGGCTCGATGAAATGCTTGAGCAGCTTGGGCACCTCTTGAGACTAATCCAAGACCTTCGCGCCATGGTATCCTCGGTTCCATGACGTACACACGCTGCAAGTCATCGGTGCTGGTGCTCTTCCTGCTTTCTCTTGTAGCTTGCGGGGGGTCGGGTTCCTCGGAAGAAGGGACCAACGTGGGAGCCGGAGGGAGCGGGGGAGCCGGAGGGGCCAGCGCAGGCGGGGGTGGCGTCGCGGGGGGGGGCGGCAGCGCAGGCGGAAGTGCCGGGAAGGGGGGGGTGAGTGGCGCAGGGAACGCCGGCGCTGGCGGGAGCGCAGGAGACGCCGGGAGCGCGGGGGCAGCCGCTGCTGGCGCGGGGGGGAGCGTGATCTCCGGGGGGAGCGGCGGGGATGGCGGTGCGGCCGGCGACAGCGGCCTGGCAGGGGACGGAGGCACAGCGGGGGACGGAGGCGCGGCAGGCGACGGTGGTGCGAGCGGGGATGCGGGGGCCGGTGGCGACGGCGGGGGGGCGGGCGATGCCGGCGCCGCCGGTGACGCGGGCGGTCCTGCGGGGTGCATCCTGGGGACCACGGAGGATTGCTACAGTGGTCCCCAGGGGACGCTCGGGGTCGGCGCCTGCAAGGCCGGCAAGCGGACCTGCCTGAAGGATGGTACGTTCAGCCCCTGTCAGGGGGAGGTGACCCCACAGCCAGAAACCTGTGCCACACCCCAGGATGATGACTGCGATGGGCTGGCCAACGAGGAGGGCGAGGCCTGCATCTGCGTTCCGGGGACCCAGGAGCCGTGTTACACAGGGCCGAATGGCACCGAGGGCGTCGGGCTCTGCAAGGCAGGCCTGAAGACCTGCACCCCAGAGGGAACGGGCTATGGAGCATGCGAGGGGCAGGTGCTCCCGCAGCCAGAAACCTGCACGACGGCGGATGACGAAGACTGCGATGGTCAAGTGAACGAGGAAGGGGAAGAGTGCCTGTGCGTGCCTGGATCCCAGGCGCCTTGTTACAGTGGACCGCCGGGGACGCTGGGCTTGGGGCTCTGCAAGACCGGATTGCGTACGTGTCTCCCGAATGGCCAGGACTACGGCCCCTGCCTGGGCGACGTAGTACCGCAGCCAGAAACCTGTGCCCCTGGCAATCTGGAGGATGAGAACTGCAACGGGCAGGTTAACGAGGGCGGCAACGGGTGCGTCTGTGTCCCCGGAACCTTCGTGCCCTGCTACACAGGCCCTGCGGGCACGGAGAACGTCGGCAACTGTATCGGGGGAGTCAAAGCCTGCCTGCCGGACGGGACAGGCTATGGCGAGTGTCAGGGGGAGGTGGTACCGCAGCCGGAGACCTGTGCCCCTGGCAATCTGGAGGACGAGAACTGCAACGGGCAGGTCAACGAAGGCGGCAACGGGTGCGTCTGCGTGCCTGGCTCGACTACCTCCTGCTACGAGGGACCTGGGGGTACACTGGGGGTCGGTATTTGCAAGGCAGGCAAGGCAACTTGCCAACCGGATGGTACGGGTTACGGGGCGTGCAATGGCCAGGTGCTCCCGCAGAAAGAAACCTGCGCGAACGCGGTGGACGACGACTGCAATGGCCAAATACTCACTTGCTCCGCAGCCAACCAAGACTGCAACCCAATCACTGGCCAGTGCGAAGATGCCTGCTCCCCAGCTCTCCTAGGGAGCAGCTATGTCGGCTGCGAGTACTACCCAACGGTCACAGCTAACGTGGTGGATACCCTGTTCAACTTCGCCGTGGCCATCTCCAACACCAGCGCCAAGCCAGCGACTGTAACCATCACCCGGGGAGCTACAATCATCTCGACTGTGACCGTGGCCGCCAACAGCGTCCAGATAGTGAATCTCCCCTGGGTTAACGAGCTCAAGGGGCCTACCGGCAACGATGCGCCGCCTATCCCTGCCTCGGTGCGTGTCAACCAAGGTGCTTATCATTTGCTCTCCAACCGTCCGGTGACGGTCTATCAGTACAGCCCGCTCCAGTACCAGTTCGGTGGTGCCCTCTCTTACACCAACGATGCCTCCTTGCTGCTGCCCACCAACGCTTGGAGGAACAGCTACCGGGTCATCGCCCGGAACCACTGGGCGGGCCGCAGTGGGTTCCTCGCGGTGACTGCGATGGAGGACAACACGGTTGTCACGCTAACGAAGGGACCCCAGAGCGGTATCGTCAAGGCTGGAGTAGTCGGGATTGGCACCGACGGGAACGGGACGGTCACTCTCAATCGTGGTGATGTGATCGAAGTGGTCACAAACGGATCAAACAACCAAGTGGATCCCAACGACGTGACTGGAACCCTGATTTCCTCAACCAAGCCGGTGCAGGTGATTGGTGGTCACCAGTGCACCTTCATCCCTCCGTCAACGGGATACTGCGATCACCTCGAAGAGTCGATGTTCCCCGTGGAAACCCTCGCCAACGAGTACATCATTACCTCCACTCGTATCAACGCTTCCTCCACCATTAAGGCCACGATCACCCGCATCGTAGCCACCCAGCCTAACACCACCCTAACCTATGACCCTCCTCAGGCCGGCTTCCCTGGGGCCATTGCCCAGGCCGGCGGGTGGGTCGAGCTGCCGGCGACAACCAACAGTTTCAAGATTTCGGCCAATGCTCCCATCCTGGTTGCCCAGTACATGCAGGGACAAGATGCCGGCGGAAGCACCGGCGACCCCGCGATGGCTCTGGCGGTGGCCACCTACCAGTACCGCAACAACTACTTGTTTCACGCACCAACCAACTACCAGTTCAACTTCGTGAACATCACGGCACCCACTGGAGCAACAGTGCTGTTCGATGGCGCTGCCATCGCTGCCAACCAGTTCACCGCCATTGGTGGGACCGGCTTTAGCGTTGCACGCATCCAGATCCCCAACACCAACAACGGCAACCATACGGTTTCCAGTAGCGCCCAGGTAGGGATCACGGTCTATGGCTATGGGCAGTACACCAGCTACTGGTACCCTGGTGGACTCGACCTCAAGACCTTCCAGTAAGCCGGTGCTTTGCGGCGCGGCTCAGAAGATTCCACCGAAGGAGACGCCTACACCGCCCTCCCCGATTGGCGACGGCATCGGCAGGTAAAAAAGGGGTTTCGGTGGGTCCGAAGGACTTGGTGGGGCCTCGGAGGGAGGAGCGCGCTCCGGGGTGCGAGGGCCGGGGAGGGGGTTCGGCGCCGGCGCTTGTTGGCGAGCCCGTGGGGTTGCCGTCGGCGTGACAAGGGCCTCGATCGCTAGACCTAGGCCCCCAGCCTGTGCCAACCCGCTGAAGGTGAAGTAGATGAAGTTGAAGTAGTTGATGAAGCTGCAGCTCCCGCGGCAATCATTGTTGGCCAATGCCTGCCAGGGACCGATCACCGGAGTCCGGAGCCGATCGAAGCCAGGCTGATCCGGGAACAGATAGGAGAATCCTGTGTTCAGAGCCCAGAAGCCCGCGGTCAGGCCGAAACCGCCGAGGGCCAAAGACAGGCGGATACGGGAGGGGGGCTTCTCGGCGGACTCGATGCGCTCAGGGCGTGTGGGGACATCGGCATCCGCACGAGCCGGGGTAGCCACGAAGGTTGCTGCGACGGCAAGGAGGGCAATGCACAGAGTCACGAAGGTAACGCTTGGCATGGCTGCCGTTCGGGGGAAAGCTGCTCAGGGCGGTTGCTCTTCCGAATGCTTCCAGCCGGCGGCGAATTCACGGAGAAACGTGAGGGTCGGCAAGAGACCCTGTTCCCAGGAAATCAAGGGTTGGTATCCGAGATAGGCTTGGGCCCGGTGGATGCAAGCCCAGGAGTGCCGAATATCGCCTGGCCGAGGATTCTCGTGGCGGACCTCAATCGGATGGCCGAGGAGTGCACCCAAGGCCTGCAAGACTCGGTTGAGGGAGATAGCCTGGCCTCCAGCGATGTTGAGTACTTCCCCCTGGTGCTTTCGTGGGGAGGAGGCGGCTGCCAGGTTGGCTTGAACCACGTTACCGACGTAGCAGAAATCCCGGGTTTGCTCTCCGTCACCGTAAATCGTGACAGGTCGGCCACAGAGAGCTGCGAAGGTGAGGCGAGGGATAGCAGCGGCATAGGGGCCTTCCGGGAGCTGCCCAGGGCCGAAGACGTTGAAATAACGCAGGCTCAGCGTTTCCAGGCCATAAAGGGTAGAGAATACCCGGAGATACATCTCCCCGGCAAGCTTGCTCACTGCGTAAGGTGAGAGGGGGCGGGGACGCATGGATTCCTCCTTGGGGAGCTCAAGGTCCCCCCCATACACAGCAGCAGAGGAAGCAAAGATCACCCGGCGTACTCCTGTGTGGCGAGCACACTCCAGCACCGAAACCGTGCCGTGGGTGTTGAT
>JANWXX010000281.1 GCA_025057345.1 Polyangiaceae bacterium
CCAGCCTGTCTTCGGCGCCTGCGCTAAGTTCTGAACCAAGTTCTGAATCAACTTCCAATGTAGATTCGCTGGACTCTGGGTCCGATACGGGCCAGCAGCTCATAAGCGATGGTACCGCTGGCCTCCGCTAGCTCCTCGGGACGCAGCTCGGCTCCGTGGAGCCGTCCAAAGAAGAGCACCTCCGAGCCTTCCCGGGCCTCCGGGATCTCACTGAGATCGACTAGCACCGAGTCCATGGAGACGCGGCCGATCATCGGTGCTCGCTTGCCCTCGATCAGCACCTGGCCCCGGTTGGACGCCGCCCTTGGGAGCCCGTCATGATAACCTAGGGGAATCACCCCTATCCGAAGTACGTCTCGCTCCACGGTGTAAGTTGCCCCGTAGCCCAAAGTCCAACCACGTGGAACTTCCCGGATCTGTGCTATGGTGCTCACTAGGCTGACCGCGAGCTCCAAGGGCACGGCTTCAATAGTCGCCGGTGAGGAGGCAACGCCATGGAGCGCTAGACCCAGGCGGAGCATCCCGTAGCGCGCCTCCGGAAAGCGAGAGGCCCCGGCAGATGCGGAAGCATGAGTCAGGAGTCTGTCGAACCCTGCCGCCTCTAGCTCCTTGAGGACAGCATCAAAGCGGGTGATCTGCTGGCGGGTGAATGCGTCCATGGTCGGATCGTCAGCGCAGGAGAAATGAGTCATGGCTCCGGTGACCCGGAGCCACCCGGTCGCCCGCGCCGCCAGAGCAAGCTCCGTGGCTTGGTGGGGGAGCACCCCGAGACGCCCCATGCCTGTATCCACCTTGAGGTGTACATCCAGAGGGCTGCCCGCCTCCTGAGCAGCTCGGGCCAGTGGCTCCACCAGAGAAAAGGAAGTGAGGGCTGCTGTAAGCTGATGCCTCGGGATCTTCGGGGCTTCCTCCGGTGTCACCAAGGTGACAAGGATGGGCAACGTCGCTCCACTGGCCCGGAGCTGGACGCCCTCATCTGCCGTGGTGACGCCGAGGAAGTCAACGGGAATCTGCCCTACCGCCTGGGCCACCTCCGCCAGTGCGCTCCCATACGCAAGCGCCTTGACCACCGCCAAGATTTTCACTCCCGGATACCGTGCTCGGAACCTCGCCACGTTCTCCCCCACGGCTCGGAGATCCACCAACAATCGCGAGGGAGCCATGGCCCCAAATAGTTCGCCGGCTACTTCGTCGATCCTTTGCGCACGACGCCCTTTGAGCAGCACTACATCCCCGGCTCGGGTCAATTCTGCTAGGCATCGAGCCAGTTCTCCTCGGGAGGTCACCCGCCTGGTCGTTCCCCCCGGGTTGCGCTCCCGAAAGGCAGCCTCCGTGTGCTTGATTGGCTCCCCATCCATCAGAAGCAAGTGCCGAAACCCTAGATCGGCTGCTGTCACCCCCACCGCTCGGTGTTCCTGTTCTGCAAGGGTACCCAGCTCCCCCATACCACCAAAAACAAAGATCTTCCGGCCTACGGTGGTGAGTGCGGCCGTTGCACGGAGTGCCGCCCTCACCGAGAGTGGATCGCTGCTCAGTGCATCATTCACCAGTGTGACCCCTCCCGGTGACCTCCACACCTCCAGTCGGGTCGGTGGGGGTGCGTACCCGTCGAGCCCTGCAGCAATGGAGTCTGCGCTCACTCCGAGGATTCGGGCTGCCTTCGCCGCTAGCAGCGCATCCTCCACCAGCTCTGGCGACCTCGTCCTGAGCAGAACCTCGTGGCGTACTCCTCCCTCAAAGCAGAGCCTCAACCTAATCCCAGCCCTGTCCGTGGGCATCTCCTCACCCCTCGGAGGAACCTCGCTGAACCAGCAAGGTTTCAGGTCCAGCGAGGAGACCAGTTCCCTCACCAGTGGGTCTTCTGGCAGCAGCGTCCATCCAGAGATTCCCTCGAACAGCGAGAGCTTCTCCTCTGCCAGGTGCCTCCGATTCCCAAAGGCGGCGATGTGGGAGAGCCCCACGTTGGTCAGCAATCCCGCGGTCGGCGCCAGCATGGCCCGAAGCGTGCGCATTTCCCCCGGGGCGGAGATCCCTGCCTCGAAGACCCCCAAGGGAGCTCCAGATCGCGCCTGAAGCAGTGCCAGTGCCACACCGAGCTGACTGTTGTAACTCCCTGGGCTGACCTCGACTTCCGGGCGCTCCCGTCGGAGCAGTCGAGCCAGTGCATCCTTGGTCACTGTCTTCCCATTGGAACCGGTAATGGCCACCACTTGCCCCAAGTGCTCTCTGCGATACCAGGCCGCTAGGCTCTGGAGCGCCTGGAGCGGGGAGGGAACCCGCACCAGCGGTAGGTTGCCTCCCTCCACCTGCACTCCCTCCGCCACAAGGGCCGCTGCGGCGCCGCGCCGGGCCGCTTCCCCGACAAAGCGGTGGCCGTCGGTCCTGCTTCCTGCAAGCGCCACGAACAGCGCTCCCGGAGTCGTGTGCCTAGAATCTATGCTTACTCCAAGGATCTCCCGGTTGGATTCCCCCTCCAAGCAGCCTCCTACGAGGGTTACCAATGCCTCAAGCTGGATCAAGGTCAAGGTATTGGCTCCTCCTCCGACAGCCGGTAGAGCACGACTCTGTCCCACCGCCGGATTTCCTTCAACATTCCCTCTCGCAGCATCCTCTCGAAGCGCATTCTCAACTCGGCGGTGCGCCCTGGCCTCGTATCCGAGCTTCCACCTCGCAGGAAGAAGTGCTCGTTTACCAGGAGAAAGCTCACCTTCTCTGCCCTGAGCTTCTGTGCGAAGTGAGCCCCATCTTTGCTTCTGTCAAGCAGATCAGCGAAGCGCCACTCCTCGTAGACGCAGTCCATCTTATATGGAACTTGCACATAGTAAGTGTACCCTCTCATCCAGAGAAGCCATACTCGCTCCCCCGGAGGTACGAGGGAGGAGAGTTCCCGGGAAGGTACGTACGATTGAGGGAGAACGCGCGCGAGAGCCTGATCCCGGGAGAGACGGCCACAGAGCCATTCGGTTGTCGGTTGACGCCGCCAGAGAAAAAGAGCGAGGGGGGCACCCCAGAGCAAAGAGCCAAGGAGAGGGAGGGGTACAAGACGAGGTCCCCTAGCTTCAAGCCAGGCGACACCGATTGCCAGAAGCGATGGGAGCGCCACCAGAAAGAACCGCGCCTGAACCACCGTAGCAGCCCAGAATAGGGCGAAGATGGCTGGAAAAGTCAGCAAAACCCGTGAGGTGTGGCGCCCCTCCGGAGCAGGCCAGAGGACTGCTCCTAGGGCTAGCAGCAGCGGGATTGGTCCGATGGATCCTTCGAAGCCTGTGAGGTGATTCCGAGCGAAGAAAAGCCGGAGTGGTGCTGTCCATGCATCGAGGAGGTCTTCCCCAGCACCGTATCCACGTAGGGTTTCCCAGTAGGCTGTGGCCCGTACCTCGTCCCATCCTTCTCCGCCGAAAAGACCGTAGGCGATGGGGAAGAATGGATTCCCTCGCTGGAGCAGGTTGCGAACGTAGAAAGGGGAACCCACCAAAGCACAGAGGGCGACGAAGCGGAGCAGTCGACGGAGGCGTTCTTCCGGTGGGCTGGTCGTTGCAACCTCTATCGCCAGGATTGCTGCAACCGCTAGCCCTGTATACTTGATGCTGGTGGTGAGCCCTGCCAGCGCTGCTGCCAGCAGGAGCCACCCTTCACTGCCCTTGGCTGCCCGGAGCATTGCGAGCAGCGCCAGAGCTGTGCAGAGCAGAAGGTATGGCTCGACGTAGGCAGAGGAGCCGAACTCGACGAAGGTGGGCGTCAGCAACAGCAGCACTCCGGCCAACCACGGAAGTCGCTGTGCACCAGCCTCCCGGGCCAGGGCTTCGGTCGCCAGTGCTCCCCCCCAAGCAGTCCAGGCTCCCAGTAGCCGCGGGTTGAACGGTGGCTCTCCCGGAACTGGACCGACGGCATGGAGCACTGCCTGAATGGACTCCCACCCCAGCGGGAGCGAGGCGAAGATATTGTCATCGGGGCGAGTGTATTTCCCAGCCAAGGCGAAGGATCGTGGGAGCGCCAGGTGGTAGACCATCTCGTCTCGATCCCACGGTGGGAAGGTGGCCAGTAGCAAAAGAGGGAGCAGCAGCAAGAGCGTCGGAAGCAGCGCCGTCACTCCCTTAAAGGAGCTCCGTAGGTTGCCTCCTCCAGCGACCAGAGCTGCGACAATACCAAGAACAAGAATCGGCAAGATCAGCGACGCACGGAGCAGTCCAAGAAAGCCGAGGACCATTCCGAGGAACTGAACTGAGGCCAGCATGACCAGCAATCCGCCAGACCAGGCCAGCTCTGCTTCGAGAACGACCTCCCGGGCCAGAGCCCACCGACGTAGCGGGAGCGAGGCAAGCCAGCCGCCCAGCGGGATCAGAAACGAGCACAGGAGATCCGGGAGCCAGGGCATCGGCAGTCGGGAAGGCTACCATGGTCCGGGGGCTCTCCTCTGGCCCTCTTGTCGTTCACTTCCAGCGGGAGGCTACGGTATTCAAAATGGCCTGAAGTGCTGGTCGGTAGCCGGCTGCGTCGCTCTCAGGAGGAGGGCCGTCGGCAGCGCACAAGCTCCCGAGGGTAGCTTGCGGGCCGATATCCTTGAGGAACTGGAGAATACGGGGAGTCGGGTAGGCCTTGGCGAAGCGCTGAATGTTGGAGTAAACCCCGAGACCTACCCCGGAAACCGGATCGGTTTCCTCGCACAGTGGGTTCCCTGAGGTTGATTCTCCTGCGCAGTCGCAGAAGGAGAGCGCTTGGGCGCAATCTCGGGGTTGGCCTAGCCGGAAGATGCACGAGTACTGGAGATCAGTACGCTTAGTGTTCCATTCGCGGCCGTTGATGGGGGTCCACGTATTGACCGACAGCGTGGAGCCGTCGATCAATGTGCCCTGAGGGGGCAGGTCGCTGGCGTTCATCAAGGGATCCTTAGCCCCATGGCGCTTGCTCTTATCGGGATTGAAAGGGTCTCCCAAGATCAGCTCCCAGTCGAGAGCCTCGGGGCCTGTCGTCGGTTTCGTACCAGAGAAGGGATCCTTGGGAGGGATCCTTGGGGTCGCGAGCGATGTCCTGCCAAGGAACCCCCACGATCCCGGCAAAGAGAACCGAGTCAGGCGAGCGCCCTCCGGCAAAGAGGGGATTGGGCACGGTCTGTCCACTCCGGGTAAGGATTGTCTTGCTTCGAAGGCCGTCGACGTAGCGCTGGATCGGATAAAGCATGTCGACCCCAAAACGCCGCTTCTGATCCCAGCAGCGCAGGTTAGGTGCGTCCCTTTCCTCGTCGAGATCGATGCACCCCTCTGCGCCGGTATAGCACTCTTTGCACTCAGGGGAGTAGGGATCCTCCGTACAGGCGGGAGTCCCCGACTTCAGGTAGAAGGGTATGCCATCCTTGCGAAGTTGACTGGTGAAATGATTGGCCGGGAAGTTCCCATTGGAAGGGTCTATGCCGTCAATGACGGAACAGTCGTCCTCATCGGTCAGCATCACAATGAGAACTCGCGAATCCGGTCGAAGGAAGGCTGCTCGCTGCGCTAGCAATGTGGTGTCGATCCCCTCGACGAGAGCGGTATGACCTATCCCCTTGGGATTCGCCTTGACGGAGGCAGGAGGCTCTGGGTCCACCAGGAAGCGATACTAGGCCTCCAGCGGCGCCTCGTAGCCACAGCCGATCTGATCTGCCCCTAGTACCAGGTTTCTTACTCCCTGCGCTACCTGGGCGATATCCTTCTCACCTGGGGGAGAACCTGCTCCCGCCGGATCCCACACCAAGAACCCAAGCCCATTGTACGTTGGCTCCGTGGGAAAATCCACCTTGCTCTCGTCCTTGCGCAGACCACGATTCAGCAGCCGCCCCCGGTCGTTCTGGGTAAAATTTTTGCGGAAATCCTGGTCAGGATCTTCTCGGTCCACATCCGTGCAGTAATCCCCACCGTGGCTGCCCAGGCTCGACGAGATCACTCCGATGTGTAGGTCCGCTACCGGATCGAACTCCCTCGTGCTCCCGGCAGGGCAAGGTTCTTGGGGGGTAGAGGGCTGCGCTACCTGAACCCCGCTTTGGTCTACACAGCGAGGATTGACCAGCCGGGTCAGTAGCTCTGGCGCAACGTTAGCGAGCTGGATCTGCTTGTCCTTCATGGAAGAGGAGTTGTCTACCACGAACAGGAGATCCATCTTCTTGCTCGCGACGACCGGCTCCGGAGCCCCCCCATTCCCTCCGCTACCAGAAACCCCACCAGAGCCTGCGGCGTTCAAGTGGTTGGGCCCAGCACTGATAGGATCGCCGGTTCCGTCCGTGCATCCACCGAGCACTGCCAGTGTTAGCATCGTCACTATCCCTGGGAGGTTTCTGCTCTTCTTGTTCATGGTTCCCTTGCCTCGCTTTCCACGGGGGAAGTGTTCAGAAGTCCCGGAGACGGCTCACGGAAATCGCATCTCCACCACCAGCGCCAGCGAAAGAGCGGGTAGACCCCAGGATGCAGCCTCACGCCCTGCAAAGCGCACCCGGTGTACTGGTGCCGTCACCATTACCTGCCCCTCTCCTCCGACACCCACTCTTCTTGAGAGCCGTGCAATGGCACCGATCCCCCGGTGGAAGAGCAGTGCCCTTGTG
>JANWXX010000282.1 GCA_025057345.1 Polyangiaceae bacterium
CGTGCGTGAGGCCATCCGGACCTTCCTTGCAAACCCCAGTGTTCCCAGGCACTTGGCCCTGGGTGCGTAACTCCTATTCTTGAGAGGCTAGCGGGGTGCGTGGATAAGAGTCGGCCCTTGCAACATGAAGGAGGGTTGAAACCGGGGTGCGGTCAGCTTCTCGCTCTCGACCGACTCTTGGGCGTGCCCGGCAGGGATCGAACCTGCGACCGGGAGATTAGAAATCTCCTGCTCTTCCGGCTGAGCTACGAGCACTCATGGGAGTGCGAGGTTAGCGCGCCGGAAGCCGTCGTCCAGAGGGAATCTAAGGGGGGGCCGTCTGTCTCGCCAAAAACCGCTCCACCAGTTCTCCCAGGGTTTGGCTCCGGTGCACCAGGAACCCCTCTACGTCGCCATTCACTAGGGCACACCTCGCTTCCTCCGTGATCCCGTGGGAAGCCAGCACCTCCACCGACGCCACCGAAAACAGCCTCACCAACGAGCCCCTCGGATGCAGCACCCGATTGGCCACGCTGTTGGCCAATGGCGAGGTCGGCGCTTCCACAATCGTCGGGATTGTCCTATCCGGCTCCGACAGCAGCTCCCCGAGGTTGATCAGCGGCCCCTCTCCGTGCCTTGGCCTCAGCGACGCCAGCGCGCAGAGATGGATCCGGCTCCGCGCATGAGCTGCATGGAACCTATCCTGCCGAATAGCCTCCCTTGAGGGAACTTCCGGGACCAGCGCCAGCAGTCTTCGGACCGAACCTTCCTCGTCTCCCTCCTGGATCGCATCCCCATGCCGTTCCCCATGACTCCCTAGGGAGAATCCCGCACATCCCCGCCACAGCCACTGGCGAAGCGCCTCCCTCGTAGTCCCCTGCGGCCTGGGAAATTCGTGGAAAAACTTCGTCAGCACCACCAGTGGCATCCCGTAAGGAAGCAGCGCCTCGTGAGGGATGCCACCGTTCACCTGGAGGAATACGATCGCCCTGCGGAGCGCTCCTTCCGTGGCCAGAAGCAGTTCGGGGAGATCCTGCGATGCGATGCCCTTCCCTCGGGAGAGTAGCCGCAATGCCCTCACGATGGTGTCGTCGTCGACGTGCCCGAATCCCAACCCCTGGAGCGACGCCCTGATCTTGCTCAGCGCAGCTTCTGCCTCCCCGACTCCTTGCCTTAGGCAGAACCGATCCACCTCGTCCAACCGTTCCTCATTGACCCGCTCGCAGATCGTTACGACTTCCTCCGGATCTTCCATAGTGACCAAGCACACAGGGAACCGGTATGCCCGCAACTGCTCCGCAGTGACGAGGATCTTAGCCACATCTTGTTGGGATAGCGGGTGAAGCCGTAGCCAGCCTGCGAGTCGGACGGGCTCCACTAGCGTCGGTAGTGCAATACGTCGCTGGAAGGAAAGCCCGGGAAGTTCCCCTTGGGAATTCTCCGCGATGGCCCCCTCCTCTAGCACCCATCGGTCCAGATCGAGCATGACACTGCGAGGAGCTGGGGGAAGGAGCGCCTCGATCAACGCGCCAATCCGCTGCCGACCATCGAGGATCCAGTGCACTTCCGAGCAGGCCGGTGCCTCGGTCGACCAGCGGCCCAGGCGCACGGTCCCCTTTCGGGCAGGGCCCCGCCCCAGTACCAGAGCGCCGCAAGGAAAGCCACGGAGGATGCTATCCAAGAGCTTCAGCGTCTCTCCCTCAGACCAGCGAGCTGGTCTTGGGAGCGGGAGCGGCCGTAGCCGCCCTCTGGAGGCAAGCTCCAGCAACGCTGCCACGGAGAGCGAGGACACGTCTTGTCGCTGGCTCAAGGACGCTCCTTGAGAGCCTTGTCAAGTACCATAGGAACCCACTGAAGAACCCGCTCCAAGTCCTGGGGCACAGGCTGCGCATCCGCGAGATGCAGGAGCAGACCACCGTGCCTCAGCTCCAAGTGGCCTGTAAATCTCCACCTCAGGAGCAGCTTCCGAAGGGATGGGGTGAAGGCGCGCACCGCATCCAGGGGCGAGGCAGCATAGGTAAGAGCCAGGTGATCCCACTCGGTGTCGCCGGTGCTCTGCTCGACAGGTCGGTGCCCTCCGAGGAAGGTAACCCGAGTGAGGCTGCTGGCTCCGATCCGTGCAGCAGCCCGGTAGCGAAGCCCAGGATGCGAGACGAAAGCAAAAAGGGAGCGGCGCTCTGGCTGAAAACCCTCCTCTGCGTACCACGGCTCGACCAACACGACTTGGGAATATCCTACCGCTGCCTGCACTGCGTTCAGATAGC
Organism: Polyangiaceae bacterium; assembly: GCA_025057345.1. Lineage (GTDB taxonomy): Bacteria > Myxococcota_A > Polyangia > Polyangiales > Polyangiaceae > JANWXX01. Next base: position 2,244 of record JANWXX010000282.1, read on the forward strand.
GCAACGGGGAGATGAGAACCCAGAAAGGCTCCCACGCCCGAAACCAGGCATCCTCCGGGAAGCTACGGTAAGGCAATCGATGGAAGCGCGCCCAGGTGTCAATACATTCCGAGCCAGGAGGAAGGGTGCTCATAGGGAAATTATGCAGCCAAGATCCAGGAAAATCGGGATACTTCTCCCAGACTTCCCGCAAGTTCGACTGCGGTTGTAGCAGAGGATTCTGCTTGTGCGGCAACGCCTTGTTCCTAGGTGATTGTCGGGCATGAAGCGCCTAGCGCGCTATCCAAGGTGCGCAATGACTTCCTCCAAGCCTGCTTCCGACCTGTTCCGCACCGCCAGTGAGTGGGGGCCATGCTTGATCAGCTTGCAGCCAAGGAGGCGCTCTGTAGCAAGGTGACCCTCCATCACCAGGACATTCTCTCGAACCCCCTTGAGATTCAGGTCGATCTTGTGGTGAGTGCTATAGCGATGCACCATGTGGAGGACGCCGCAGCGCTCTTCCGTACGCTAGGGGCTCCCCTCGTCAATCCCACCCGCTGGGGCGACACCACGGCGCTCTTCCGTACGCTAGGGGCTCCCCTACGGCCTGACGGATGTACAGCTCTCGCACGAAGTACATAAGGAAGGGCGTAGCTGGCCTATTTTTCTGGTCACTGTCCAGCGAGGGAGCAGCCCCCCCTTCGAAGGAGTTCAGGCGGGAGCGGATTCGGTCGTCGTAGCTTCGGTGGTTTCGGTGGCAGGGGCAGCTGGGGCGACCTCTTTCTTCGCTACAGGAGCCTGAGATTTGGCTGGAGGTGAGCCAGCTTCTACCAATTCGATGTAGACCATCGGAGCGTTGTCACCGCGGCGGGGCCCGAGCTTGAGGATGCGGGTGTAGCCCCCAGGGCGTTCAGCGAAGCGCTTAGCAAGGTCAACGAAGACCTTCTCTACCAGGTCGATCCGCTTGGGCTGGTTGTCAGGGCCTTGGACGACCCCGAAGCGTGGGAGAAACGCGGAGACGAGGCGCTGCATATGGAGGCGACGAGCCTTCTCCTTGGGGGAGAGTTCGCTTTGGGGGGTATAGGCAACGGCTCCGAGGCGCTTAGCTTTGGTGATGAGGCGCTCAGCGACACGACGAAGTTCTTTAGCTTTGGCCTCGGTGGTTTCGATGCGCTCGTGGGCGATGAGGTTAGCCGCGAGATTGCGGAACATGGCCCGGCGATGGCTGGTGTTACGGCCGAACTTGCGGCCTGCATTCAGATGGCGCATGGCGGATTTTCTTAGTTGGAGGAGGCAACCGGGGCACCGGGCAGGTGGGGACCAGCGCGGGGCCGCGAGGGAGAGGAGTCAGCCTTGGGATTGCTGCTGGGCCATCCAGCGTGCCTTGAGTTGCTCCCAGCCTTCGATTTTGAGGCCGAGGGAGAGGCCCATGGTCGCAAGGATTTCTTTGATTTCTTTGAGTGATTTGCGGCCAAAGTTCTTGGTTTTGAGCATATCCTGCTCGGTGCGCTGGACCAGCTCGCCAATGAGGGTGATGTTGGCGTTCTGAAGGCAGTTTGCAGAGCGTACGGAGAGCTCCAATTCATCGACGGAGCGAAAGAGGTTTTCGTTGATTGGTTCAGAATCCGCGGTTTCGCTCTGGTAGGGAGCTTCTTCCGTTTCCTCGAAGTTGATGAAAATGGAGAGCTGATCTTTGAGGATTTTGGCAGCAAAGGCCACTGCATCGCTGGGGCGGACAGCGCCGTTAGTCCAGACATCCAACACCAGCTTGTCATAGTCGGTCACTTGGCCGACGCGAGCGTTCTGGACGGTGTAGTTGACTTTTCGGATCGGACTAAAGAGCGCATCGATAGGGATTGTCCCTATGGGCATGGTGGCCGTCTTGTTCCGCTCGGCGGGGATGTACCCTCGTCCAACACCGACGGTTAGTTCCATGCTAAGGGTGCCCTTTTTGTCGATGGTGGCGATGGGGTGATCAGGGTTGAGCACCTCCAGGCCGTCGACGCAGGCGATATCGCGAGCAGTGACGACGGTGGGGCCTTCCTTATCGATCCGGACGGTGTAGGTTCGGGGGGACGGCGCCTTGAAGACCACCTGTTTGAGGTTGAGAATGATATCCGCTACATCCTCCACCACATCGGGAACGGTGGTGAACTCGTGAAGGGCCCCATCGATGCGGACCGCCGTAATCGCAGCCCCTTGGAGCGAGGAAAGGAGGACACGACGCAAGCTATTGCCGATGGTAATCCCGAAGCCCCGCTCCAACGGCTCGCAAGTGAAGCGTCCGTGGAACTCACTCTCCTGCTCGGTGGAGATTCCCTTGGGACGGATGAGGTCGCGCCAGATACGATTCGAGGGTGCAGTCTGGGTCATGCTCAAGAATCCTCTTGGGGGTGAGGGCGGGCGGGCCCGCGGGGTTATCTGCCAGAGTCACAAGGGGGGCCGAACCATCTCAGCTTGCCCGCTCCGCTCTGACAGAGGAGGGAAAGTCAAGGGATGGGAATGCCAGAGGGATGCCAGCAAAGATGGACCCTCCCCCCGAAGGGTAGGAGGGTCCAAGGGATCAGCGGCTGTAGTATTCGACCACGTACTGTTCGCGGATGGAGGGCTCGTTCAACTCCTCGCGCAGCGGCAAGCTCTTGAGTGCTCCAGTGAAGTTGCTGCGATCCACCTCGATCCAGGAGACGATGGGCCTTCGGTCTGCGGCCGCGACTGCAGCTTGTATCGCAGGAATCTTCCGGCTCGATTCCTTGATCTCGATCTTGTCTCCGACCCGAACCACATAGCTTGGGATATTGAGTCGCTTACCGTTCACCAGCACATGATTGTGCCTGACGATCTGACGACCTTCGGCCCGGGTCGAAGCAAAGCCCATGCGGTAGACCACATTATCCAACCGGCGCTCCAACAGAGACAGCATGTTCTCCCCGGTACTACCCTTGGAGGAGGCGGCAGTAGTGAAGCACTTGGCGAACTGCCGCTCCAAGATGCCATAGATGCGGCGCACTTTCTGCTTTTCCCGAAGGCGTAGCCCGTACTCGGACAATTTGACACGAGCCTGACCGTGCTGGCCAGGGGGGAAGGGGCGACGGGAGACAGCACACTTGTCTGAGTAGCATCGCTCTCCCTTGAGGTAGAGCTTCATACCCTCACGGCGGCAGAGCTTGCAGACGGGGCCAATGTAACGGGCCATGGTTCTTCCTGAGTTGAGGGATCAAACGCGGCGCCGCTTGGGAGGCCGGCAGCCGTTGTGGGGGATGGGGGTAACGTCGCGCACCAAGGTGACGCGAAAGCCTACACTTTGCAGCGCGCGCAGCGCGCTTTCACGGCCCGCTCCTGGGCCCTTCACGAACACCGCCACCGAGCGCATTCCATGCTCCATTGCCCGGCGCGCTGCGTCTTCCGCGGCCAGTTGTGCCGCGAACGGCGTACTCTTGCGGGAGCCCTTGAACCCTCGGGATCCTGCCGATGACCACGAGATAGCATTCCCATTGATATCGGTGATCGTGACCACAGTATTGTTGAACGTGCTTTGGATGTGGGCAATCCCGGTTGCGACGTTCTTCTTGACCTTCTTCTTTTGCTGCTTGTTCTTCGCGGCTGTCTTCGACGTGGTACTCATAGCGATCGTCCTGCCTTCCCGTCATTTTTTGGCGGCGCCTTGCCGCGGTGTGGCGCCCTTGCGAGGCCCTTTGCGGGTGCGGGCGTTGGTGTGGGTGCGCTGGCCATTGACCGGGAGCCCCTTACGGTGGCGGAGGCCTCGGTAGCAACCGAGATCCATCAGTCGCTTGATGTTCATCTGAACTTCTCGTCGGAGATCACCCTCGACCTTGTACTCGGCGTCGATGATCTCACGGATCGCTTTAACCTCGATCTCGCTTAGATCTTCTACCTTCTTGTCGAATGGAATCTTGGCTCGCTCGCAAATCTGGCGAGCCGTTGTTCGACCGATGCCGTAAAGGTAAGGGAGCGCGTAGACGATGTGCTTGCGACGGGGAAGGTCAACACCTGCAATACGGGCCATGCTCGTCCTCGTTCCCTTAGCTACCCTGCCGCTGCTTGTGGCGTGGGTTGTCGCAGATGACCCAGACAACACCACGCCTCCGGATCACCTTGCACTTGTCACAGATTTTTTTGACCGACGGTCGCACCTTCATCGCTCTCTCCACATGGGGGTCAAACCCCGCTCATCCTTTCCACTCTCACCTTGCCAGGAGGGTTGCTTTCACTTGCCCAGCACCTCAAGCACCCGCTCGGACACCTCGGCCGGGTCACCCACTCCGTCTACCCGTCGGAGCAACCCGATCGTCTGGTAGTAGGGCAGAAGCGCCGCCGTCATGTCCGCGTAG
>JANWXX010000283.1 GCA_025057345.1 Polyangiaceae bacterium
GGGAGCCGACGGTGGAGAGCAGCAGCGCCACCAGAAGCGCCATGGCCAGCAGGATGTTGTCGGAGAGGTCGTAGGTGTTCCCCACGGTCATCGACAGCAGGTGCCGGAGCTTGTACCAGAGCGGGTCGTCAAGACCATCCAGGGAGGATTCCTGCCAGTTGGAGAAAGAGGAAGTGGTCTGGTAGCGAAAGACGAACACACACCATAGGATGCCGGGCATGATCGGCAGCGGCGTGGAGATCAGCCGCCCTAGGCGAGCCCCCCAGGTGGGGCCTAGCGCCTGCAGCCGTGAGAGTTGGATGACCCCTATGCCAAAGCATAGGCAGAGCATCGCCAGCACATGGCCATAAGCACAGAAGCAGGAGCAGAGGAGGAGTCGTGGCAGCATCGCCCGCTCTCCCCGGGTGTAGCGCAGGAACCAGGTAATCCCCAGGAGAGCCACCGGGAAGGTGAGGTTCCAGTTGGCGAACCCCCAGGACATGCCCCGGCTGTAGGTGGCAGGGAGCACGAGAAAGGCGTACCAGCGAGGGCGGTCAGCCTCCCTCACCACCGCCAGTGCCGCCAGCGCTAGCAGCGCCGGGTAGGCCGCCATTATCACCCGCCCAGCGTTTTCCGGTTTCATCACAAAGGACAGCAGCGCTACCAGAAGGTGAAAGCCCCCATTGTACGTGATGTAGTTTACCTCGTAGAGCGCGTGTTCCGGAGCACCAGGGCGGAAGAGCCGGTGCATGATGGCTCCCAGAGCTACATGCTGCTGGTAGTCAATGAGTGGCAGGTAGGGCGTTACGAAGAAGGCTAGCGTAAATAGCCCCACTGCCCCCCAGAACGAGGCTGTCAACCCGGAGGTTTCCAGCTTCACGAGGTCAAAAGGCCCACGGGGCTCGTACATGGGGGGGCAACCAAGCCCCGACCCATCGCAGAGGTCAAGCCCTCGCTGTCGGTCTTGCGTGAAGTGAGAGAGCGTACTACAAAGTTCCCCAAAATTTTTCGAAGGAACACCCCTCCCTCTTGTTCTGAGATGTTCCTTGATGCTGTAAGGCTGTGGTTGTACCAGCCTCCGCGCTTCAAGCTCAGGGGTAGCGCTGCGCCGTCTTGGTCTTGTTCGCTGCACAGTCTCCCCAGGAGAGCCCAATCTTGGTTCCCTTCGCCGTGGGCACCCCTCCGCGCGCACAGGAGTAGAATGTCGACGAGATGCACTTCGTTGTCTTCGTAGGGCACCCCTCCGCGCGCACAGGAGTAGATCTAAAAGGGCAACCCTGCCTGGTGGACGAAGGGGCATTCCTCCGCGCCCACAGGAGTAGAACCACCGCACGACGACGGGAGACGGATGTCCAGGGCATTCCTCCGCGCGCACAGGAGTAGACCGACCGGCTCCTGCCCCGGAAGACAAGGTGCAGGCATTCCTCCGCGCGCACAGGAGTAGACCACCACACCAAGGGAGCCACTTCTTCACCCTAGGCACTCCTCCGCGCCCACAGGAGTAGAGGCCCCAGGGCTTTTGCCCCATCTTTCCGCTATGGCACTCCTCCGCGCCCACAGGAGTAGACCCGTGGATCGGCGTCCACGGCGATCGCGCCGTGGCACTCCTCCGCGCCCACAGGAGTAGAACCAACGATGCGACCGTTGTTTCATCAGCGCGCGGAGGGGTGCCTATGGCAGGAAGCCGGTAAGGCTACCGTACGAGAGAAGGTGATACCTACGCACGCATGGCCTAGGAAACGTTTCGACCCTTGCCGTCGGCGAGGGCGGTGGTAGTGGGCTTGCGGCATGCATCCCATCCTGTTCCGCATCCCCTTCCCCGGCTGGGAGCTCCCCTTGCTTGGCAAGGTGACGAGCATCCCCATCTACAGCTACGGCGTGATGCTGGGGCTCTCCATCGTGGTTGGCTGGTACCTGACGCTAGGCCTGGCCAAGCGCGATGGTCTTCCTCAGGAGGAGATGGCGAACAACTATGTTTTTACTGCGTTGCTGGCCCTTTTTGGCTCGCGAGTGCTTTACGTGGTCACCAACCCAGACGAGTTTAAGTCCTTCTCCGATCTCGTTGCCTTGCGCCGGGGAGGTTTGGTCGCTTACGGTGGGTTTCTTGGGGGGTTCCTCGGGAGCTGGCTCTACCTCCGCAGCAAGAAGCTGCCGCTGCTCCCCTGGGCTGACGTGGCGGTCCCCAGCCTAGCCACAGGCCTGATGATCACCCGGGTAGGATGCTACCTCTTCGGTTGTGATTTCGGCAAGCGGCTTTCTGAGGGAGCTCCAGCCTTTCTCAAGAAATTGGGCACCTTCCCCCACTGGCCCGAGGGGACATTGGAGAAAGGTACCGGCTCCCCTGCCTGGTTCGCCCATGTGGAGCGTAACCTCATTGGCCCTGACGCCACCTACTCCTTGCCCGTCCACCCGACCCAGCTCTACGAATCGCTGGTAGGGCTCTCTCTCTTCGGGTTGGTGATGCTTCAGAGGAAGCACCAGCGGTTCCGAGGGCAAGTGTTCCTGCTCTTTACCTTCGCTTATGGGTTCCTCCGCTACGATCTTGAAATCCTTCGAGACGATGCCGAGCGAGGCGAATTTGGCCCTCAAATGGGCGAGCATGTCCTGGTTCCCGGCGGCCTGTTCCTGCTGGCCCTAGGCTACATCTTCTTCATTTCCCGTGCCCTGACGAACAAGGTGCTTCGCGTGGTCACCCAGGTAGCCATCCTAGTTCCCGCCGTTGCTCTCTACCTCTTGCTGCGTCCAGCCTCCTTCGCCGAGCAGGTGTTGGTGCGCTTGTCGACCTCCCAGTGGGTGGCGCTGCTCACTGGCATGGCTGCTGCCATTGCTTATGGCACCTTTTGGGATGCAGCGAAGGCCCATCCAGAGCGTGCCATGGCGCTGAACCTTCCGGGGCAGGAGCCTCCTGCCGAAGAAGTGAACGAGGAGGCGCCTCGGCCAAAAAAGCGGAAGAAAAAGAAGAAGGAGAAGGTGGTCGAGGACGCTCCCGCCGAGGAGAGTACCTCTCCGAAGGAAGACGGGTCTCTCCCTGCAGAACCAGATGCTGGAAGCCTCAAGCCCGCCTGACCCAGGCGGTCCAGGGCTTTTCAGCTAAGCTAGCTGCAATGCGCCCTTCCTCTCCATCCCCGGGTCTGCCGCGCCTGCTGACGCTCCTGGCCGGGGTTCTCGCCTTCTCTGCTGGCTGTGCCCTGAGCACGCCACCGCTGCTTCCGCCCCCACCAAGGCCTCCTGCTGGGCCTGTGCTGCCAGAGGTCATCAGCGAGGAGGCCTTCGCCCGCTCTGTCGAGGCGCTGCTTCGCGACGATAAACCCACGGCCCAGCGTCAGGGGCTGCTGGCTGGGGTGGTGCACCGACAGATGACCCACGCTGTAGAGCGACTAAGAGCCCGCCAGATGGATCGCGGGCTCGCCTCGGTCCTCGGTGGGCTCTACCTGATACGTGCTGGCGAATACCGCCCGGAGATGCTCCAAGGCCCTGGCGAGGACGCACTGTCTCTAGCTGCTGAGGCAGTGGCTGCAACCGGCGACGAGGGCCGCGCCCAGGCGCTTTACAACCTCCACCTCAGCGTCCTTCCGGAAGGGCATCCCACCCGCCGCGACCTCCAAGCACACCTGGATGCGCTCCAACGTTGGGTGACTGAGCAGGACGAGAAGGCTAGCATCGGCCCCATGGAAGCTGCTGGGGTTCGCCAGCGGCGCGCCATGGCTCGGGCTCTCCTGGAACCCACGGAAGAAGCTCTCCGGGAGGCCCGCGCAGCAATCCAACACTGGGTCGATGCAGGTCTGGTCTTTCAGGCTCAGTATCGAGCGGCACCCCGGGCACCAATGCGCCGTGAGGAGATGGTGGAGGGAGTTCGATCCATCTCCTCGGGAGCTGCCACTCTTACGGCACTGTTGCTCCGCCACGGAGACATTGGGGCTGCTGCCCAGAGCCTCGACCTTGCTCCTTTCCGCCAGGTTGCCCCCCAGGGGTTGGCCCAGCGTCTCTACGCAGCGGCGCGAGAGAATGACCTGGATGCCTGGCGGCAGCTCTTGGATTGGCTTGTCCGTGCTCAGGATCGGGACGAGGAAACCTCTATCGATCGGGCCCTGGTTCAAGCTGCTGCGTTCCGGGTCGCATCGGACGTCTATCGGCGCGATCCAACCAGCCCGGATATCAGTCTTTACTTGGCCACCTCTCTCACCAGCCACGGCATGCCGGAGGTGGCCCCCCTGGTACTGGTGGAGTCGGTCCGCAGGCACATGGATGCTCGCCGGATTTCCCAAGCGATCGAGCTGGTCACTAGCACCATGCTCCGCGAGGAAGAATTCGATGATCCAGCTAGCGCACGCCGTGTCTTCGCTGCTGCTCGTACCCTGCTTGAGCTGGCCGACCAGCCTACCCTCAAGGGACGTATTCATCCTTCTCCAGCCCGGGTTCGCCTACTGGCTGCTGGGGTCGAGGCCCGTGCCGGAGAGCTGGCTGCTGCCCGAGATCTGCTCACTCTCAGCGCCCGCGAGGATCCCACAGCAGAGGCATGGCGTGCTTTGGCGGAAATTGAGCGCCAGCTCGGCTCCCCTCAGAGTGCGTTGGATCACCTAAGCAAGCTAGCTGCCTCCCCCGAGGCACAGCGTGACCCCTTGATTCGTGCCGATGCCCTGCTCTTCTCCTCCGACCTGCACCGCGATCAGGGTGCTCGGGAGAGAGCCCGTGCGGATGCACTCCAGGCCTATCAGCTCGTCCTAGCTGCACGCCAAGCCGGTGGCGGCGTCATCCACTTGGCTCGCGCCGAGCGACTCTTGGCCCGTGTGCTGGAGCGTCTGGGCGATGATAGCGGCGCTAGCAGAGCCTCCGAGCGGGCCTTGCTACTAACCCGGGGTGACCCTCGCCAGTTCGCTGTCACCGCTCTGGAAACTATGGCCCGTGCTTACGTTACCCGCGACCTTCGAGCCGCCCGCAAGATCGGTCAAGAATCCTTCGGGGTTCAGCTCCGGGATGACGAACTCGTCTACATTGCTCTCTGGCTCCTGATCCTGGAGCGTGAGCTAGGTGCCCGCCCTGATGGCACGGCCGCGCGCCTCCTCGATAGTGTGGAGCAAGGCCCTCGCTGGTCCGGGCGCTTGGCCGCATGGGCCAGCGGCAAGCTCTCGGACCAGGCTCTTGCTGCCGCTGCGCGTACCCCTGGTCAGCGCACCGAAGCGCTTTTCTATCGGTCGCTAGCTCAGCGTGCTGCAGGCAAGGCTACCGACGCGGAGGCTGGTCTTCGGGAGGTTGTTAAGGCGCCCACCCTCGACCTGATGGAGGCGCAGATCGCCCGCGATCTCCTCGCTGGGAACGAGCGGAAGCTTCCAGGACCACTTCCGTCCGCTGCTCCCTAAACGCTGTCACAAGTTGGAAACCTCCGCGTATCCGTACGGTATGGCGTCCTGACCCCAGGGAACCGAACAAAAAGAGGCCCTCCAACATGCCTCTTGATTGTCCGGTCGTTCCCTCGTCTCCTCTCCCGTTTTGCCGCACCTTGACCCTGCCCTCTCCCACGGCGGCTCTCCCGCTCCCTACGGCCAAGGCCGCCGGTTCCTCGGGGTGGCTCGTCGCTGCCTGGCTCCCTCCCCTCAGGGCGGCTGCGCCACGGCCTCCGGCAACAGCAACGGCGCCTTCTCCCCCCTCGCCACCGTCGCCATCACCTTCTCCAGGTACGACAGCGCGTTGAACTCACCCTGCAGGTGCTTGGCCGCGCACGCTCCGCGGCTGTCATGCAGCAGAAAGAGGGTGCACTCGTCGGCCACAGCCACCCCAAGCCACCCACGTTCCTTGCGCAGCCGGAAGCCCATCTCATCGGCGTGGACGCAGCGGCTGGCTTCAACCCGCTTGGCGACCTGCTTGACGGGGGCCGAAAGTGCCATGCTGACCTGGTCCTGGCAGTTGCTCACCGAGCCTGTAGCCATTTGGATGCCGAAGCCTTCGCAGAGCAGCTCGGTGACGTCGCGGTGGCTGAGGTGGACGACGGAGAGCCTCGCAGAGTTGAGCTTGAAGAGCAGCGATCTGGGCCTCGGAGAGAGCCTTCTGCTGTGCCATCTCGGAGCGGAGCGCGGCGAGGAGGGCGAGCGCTTCTTCGACGGTGGCAGGCTGCTCAGGCACACCCCGGGAGAAGCGGATCCGGAGGGGGGTCGTCAAGAGAAGAAATGAGGGGGCGCTCCGGCTGGGGTCAGGACGCCATACCGTGAACGGATACCCCTCCGCGATAGGTGGGGAATGGCGAGTGTTGGGGGTGGCGGCGATCTGTACTTGCGATGAGCAAGGCTTAGAACCAGGTCTGCTGGCGAAAACCTCGTGAGGTTCTGAGATGATCTCCTAGTCTTGGACAGCTCCGCGAGTTATGGCCAGATCTACGGCAATACTACCGCAAGAACTGCATGGACAGTATTGGAGCACCCTCTGCATTGTGTTCACGTCCTCCGCAGCTACCGCGGTACCACCACCCCATAAGTGCGGGCAGCGGGAACGGTGGATGGCGATAGCAAATTCGCCGAGAACGGGCATGAGGAGGAGG
>JANWXX010000284.1 GCA_025057345.1 Polyangiaceae bacterium
TTCGTGGTTTCCTTCCGCACGTTCCTCCTCCTTTCCCATCTGATTCCCTGTTTGCAACGCCTCCTTTCCGAACAAGGAAAGGAATGGACGGTCGGTTCCGAGCAAGACTTCTCCTTGCAGGAAGACGACTTGCGGGTAGGCGTGCGTCCGGATGTGTACGTGCTGCCCTGTCCGTGAAGGATCCGAGCGTCGATCGATGGCATGCCTACCGACCTGAGACACCGGTGCCGGTGTTCGTGGTGGAGGTGGTATCGGCATCGAATGGGAGCAAAGATTACGAACAGGCCCCAGCGAAGTACGCGATGCTGGGGGTGGACGAGTTGTTGCTATTCGACCCGCTGGTGTTGGAGGGGAGGAGCCCTGCCTCGGAGCCGTACCTGCTGCAGTTGTACCGGAAGGTGTCGGGAGGGAAGCTGAAGCGGATGTACGCGGGGGATGGTCCGGTGTGGAGCGAGAGCGTGGGGGCGTGGTTCTTGGTGAAGGAGGAGCTGCTGCGGGTGGCGAGGGACCGAGACGGGATGTCGCTGGTTCTGAGCTACCAGGAGGGAGAAGCGGAGGAGCGAGCCTCTCGTCGGAAGGCGGAAGCACGAGAGCACGCTGCGGAGGAACAACGGCGAGCAGCGGAGGAGGAAGCGGAGCGAGAGCGCACCGAACGTCTCGCTGCCGAGGAACAACGGCGAGCGGCGGAGGAGCAGGAGCGCTTGGCTGCCGAGCAAGCGGAACGAGAGCGTGCTGAGCGTCTCGCAGCTGAAGAGCAACGGCAAGCCGCCGAAGAACGGGAGCGTGCGGCCCAAGAGCAAGCGCTGGTGGATGCGGGGCAGGGGGTGGTCGATCTATGCGAGGTGTTGGGGATCAACGTGACCGAGGAGCGTGAAGCTGTCTTGGCCACGCTAGACCTCGCCGCACTGCGAGCCCTTCGTCTCCAGCTCAAGAGCTCAGGCTGCTGCCAAGCTTGCCGAGAACTATCCGGAATGGCTAACCCGGTACGGGTCACGGCCCCCGGAGGGAGAAGGGTACAGAAAAACTGCAAGGCTTCCTCCAAGCGCACCGGGTCGGTGCCATCGAACGTAAGCTTGACCTTGTGCTCTGGGTCACTCCAAGTGGGATAAGAGCCGATATCCACGTCGGGAAAGGCAGCCACCGCCGCATCCAAGTGGGGTTTGATTGTCCCTTCGTCGAGCCTGGTGTAAACCTCTCGGGAAAGGATAGGAGCATCCGGGGTGAGGTGATGACTGACCACGGCAAGCTTATCGAGAAAGGCCTCAGGAAGCCCGGGAAGCACCCAAAGATTCTGGAAGGTGACAGCAGGCCAGCCAGGAGTAGGCCCTCGCAAGAGCCGGGTACCTTGAGGGACTCGCGCCATCGCCAAATGCCCCTCTGATGTGCGTGAGCCAAAATGGCTGCGGATGACTGCCTCCAGTTCGGGATCGACGACCAGCGGAACCGAGAACGCGGAGGCCACGGCGGCCAGTGTCACATCGTCATGGGTGGGACCGACGCCGCCGCTGGTAAAGAGCAGGTCGTAGCGTGCGCTCAGGTCACGGATTTCCTCGACGAGGACGGTGAGGTCATCGAGTACCATCCGCACGTGGCGAAGCTGGATTCCAAGGCGGCGAAGGAGCCTTGCCAGGGGCTGGAGGTTGGCATCACGGACTTTACCGCCAAGGAGCTCGTTGCCGATAAGAAGAGCGGCAGCGGTGCGGGCCATTAGGAGCGCCCCATGAGGAGCCGATCGATGATGGCCTTGGAGTAGGCACTAATCTCCCGGAAGACGATGCCCATACCCCCTTCCTCCGTACGCACCACTTCACCAGTTCCCTCAATGGTTTCGATGTCATCCATGATGACGGTGAATCGAAGGTTCACCAAGGTACCAACGGGGAGCGGCGTTTTGGATTTTACGAAGACGCCGGTTCGGGAGATATTGGTGACATACTCCTCCAGGAAGGCGTCGAAGGAGGCGAATTCCTTGTTAATGGTGAGACGCTCGCTGCCGCGCGCTTCGCGTCCAGAGGGCGGGGTCAAGTCGGCCATGATGGGGTACTCTCCAGGCAGGGCGAGGGGGAGGTCAACGTCCGATAAGCTCATATTGTTCGATATGATATTCCTTGCGGGGGGCAAGATCGATGCGCCGCGCGTATCGCCGCTCTGCTTCCTGCACAGCAGAGCGCTCCCCATGCTTCATGAGAGCGACGATCTCCGGGTGTGCTTGCACCACGATGGTGTATCCCGGTAGGGAGTAGCGCTCCCTCTGGATGGCCCGTAGGATCTCATAAACGATGGTCGTCTTGGAGCGTACCTGTCCCGTACCGTCGCAGTAGGGACATGGTTCGTGAAGGAGCCTCCCCAGGCTTTCTCGGGTGCGCTTTCGCGTCATCTCAATGAGACCAAGTTCGCTGATCCGGTTGAGGGAGGTACGGGCCTTGTCCTTCAGCAAAAGCTCTTCTAGGCGACGGCGCACCTGCTCCCGGGAGCTTGGCCGCTCCATGTCGATGAGGTCTAGAACGATGAGGCCCCCCAAGTTCCGGAAGCGGAGCTGGTACGCAATCTCCTCAACTGCCTCCAGGTTGGTCTTGAGGATGGTTTCCTCGTGGTCCTTGCTCCCCTTGCCGATGAAGCGTCCGGTGTTGACATCGATGGCGGTCAAGGCTTCCGCCTCATCGATGATGAGATAACCACCGGAAGGGAGCTGCACCTTCCGTCCGAGTGATCGAGTGATTTCTTCCTCAATACCGTAAGCGTCGAAGATGGGCTCCTCACCGGTATAGAGTTCAATGTCCTTGACCCGCTCGGGGAGGAAGATTTCGGTGAAGCGAACCAACCGCTCGTACTGGGTCCGATCATCGATGACGATTTTCTCAATTTCATCTCCAAAGAGATCACGAGCGGCTTTGAGGATGAGGTCAAGCTCTTCGAAGAGGACACTTGGCCCCCGAGCCCCCTCCCGCTTCTTGAGAATCTCCCCCCAGAGTCGGACAAGATAACCGATGTCCGCCTTGAGTTGCTTCTTGGTGAGGCCCTCAGCAACCGTGCGAACGATGATGCCACCCGAGGGGGGGCGCATACCCTCGACGGCCTCCCGGAGCCGAGCACGCTCCTTCTCGGAACCGATCCGCTTAGAGATGCCGATGTAGCCGTCGACGGTGGGCAGGTAGACCACGTAGCGCCCTGGCAGGGTGATGTGGCTGGTCACACGGGCCCCCTTGGAGCCGATGGGCTCCTTGGAGATCTGTACCAGAACCTCCTGGTTCTCGCGCACGACTTCGCGGATGGGGGTGCTCTTATCAAGGCGAGGCCAATCGTCCTTCTTGTAGCCCTTGCGCATGGCGGGAGCAGGGGCAGAAGGGTGACGAGGAGGTTCAGGAGCTGAGGCCAGAGGGACAGGAGCTCGACCCCCTCCCCGACGACGACGCCGGGTGTGCAGCGCAGTAGGGTCGGTGGGCTCGGTGAGCTCTTTGCTTTCGCCCTCAGCAACCCCGTCCTCCACCGGGACAACCTCCCCTCCTCCAACAGAGGGAGGCGGGGGAGGGGAGGAGGCGATTGCAGCGTCCTCGCCCTCGGGCTCCAGTTCTTCCTCCCGAGGGGTCTTGCGGGAGCCGGAGAGATATGCCTCGAAGTCGTCCGGGCGGATCAGATCCTCGACATGGAGGAAAGCAGCCTTCTCTAGCCCAACATCGATGAAAGCAGCCTGCATGCCGGGAAGCACCCGGGTCACCTTGCCCAGAACTACGTTACCCAAGCATCGCTGCTCACTGGCGCGCTCGATATGAAACTCAGCGATGATGCCATTTTCAATGAGGGCAACGCGCGTTTCACGAATGTCAACATTAATGACGATAAGATTCTTGGACATCCTAACCTACCCGGCGCCGCGTGTTTATTCGGGGTGGCTGCCGGTGGCAACAGGGGGTCCACCGGTCCTCTTGCGGCACGGAGCGAATGGCTGGATAAAAGCCTATGACTTCCCAATCTCCCTCCCCTGAAACTTCCCCTTCCGGCCCCCGGACGCTCTGCATCGACATTGGGGGCACCGGGATCAAAGCCATGGTGCTGGACGAGGCAGGCAACCCTCTCTGCGAGCGGCAGCGCGTGCCCACCCCGAGGCCGGCAACCCCGGAGGCGGTGCTTGCGACCCTCCGACAGCTCCTAGAAGTGCTTTCGAAGTTCGACCGGGTATCGGTGGGCTTCCCTGGGGTGGTCAAGGAGAACGTGACCTATACGGCTCCCAACCTGGATGAGGGTTGGTCTGGATTCCCCCTGGGCGTCGAAGTCAAGAGGCTAACCGGAAAGCCAACTCGCGTTCTCAATGATGCTGGAGTGCAGGGCTACGGTGTCATCACCGGTACAGGGATCGAGATGATCCTCACACTGGGCACCGGGATGGGTTGCGCGCTCTTTGTCAACGGCGTCTACGTCCCTAACCTAGAGCTTGCGCATCACCCCCTGCGTAAGGGATACACCTACGAGGAATATATCAGCGACAAGAGCTTGGGAGAGATCGGCCGTAAGAAATGGAACAAGCGGGTACGCCGGGTGATCGCGCAGATCCTACCCATTTTCAATCCGGATGTGATCTACCTCGGCGGCGGCAATGCCAAGAAGCTCCAGGGAGAACTTCCTCCCCAGGTAAAGGTCGTCGAGAACATAGCAGGCCTTCTCGGCGGCATTGCCCTCTGGCGCTACTTACAGCGATCCGCCTCCGCTAGCGCTGCCTCGGCCGCCATTCTCACCTGCCTTGGGGCCTCCTTGTCCAGCATCGGAGCCAGTCGCTCCCGCAAATCCCTCGGCGCTAGCTTTCCCAGAGCTATCAATGCAGCTCCTCCCAGCGTCCACGCCTCCTCACCCGCCATTGGTGCTGCCCCTGCCCGAGCCACATCCGTCAACCATTCTAGCGCTCCTCGGTGACAGAGTGACCCCAGCGCACGGGTAGCCCGCGCTCTCGCATCCAGGGGCTTTGTCGTCTCTCTTGCTAGTGCCTCCAAGGCCGATGCCGCGCCCGGTCCACGGCGTCGCCCTACCGCCTCCACGGCCCGTGCTAGCGCCGCCGGCACCTGCTCCCTTCTCAGTCGCTCCAGCAGCTTGGCATCGACCTCCCCATCCGCTCCTGCGGCTGCCAGCCCATCGTAGGCAGCCACCCGTACAAAGGTCCACTCATCCTCTAGGAGCCCCATCAACGCCCTCCGCTCCCCTGCTCCTCCATACCCTGCCAAAGCCCGTGCAGCCGCTTCCCTAACCCTCGGCTCCGGGTCCGCCGTGGCCGCCAGCACCAGGGGCCTCAGCTCGGTCACCCTTCCTGATGCTTCCACAGCTCCTGCACGGAGCGGAATCGCACGATCCTCCATCGCGGACCGAAGCAGCCCTAGTGCCCCCTCGTCTCCTATCGCGGCCAGCCTCGCTGCGGGCTTCAATGCCAAGTACCGCTCGGTAAAATCGGTCCCTTGCACCGCTCGCGCTAGCGCCCTCGATGCGGCAGTGCTCACCTCCGGCTCCAAGATCGCCTCCCCCGCCGCTCGCAGAAGATCCAGTACCCTTGATGCTGGAAGTGTTTCATCTCTCAGCTGTTCTACCAGCGCCACCCGCCCCCGAGGGGCCCCCGCTACCTTGGCCAGCACCCCCAAGAACCCCCTGCGCTGCTTCCCCCAGTCTGCCTGCAGAATTGCAGGCAACGCCTCCCCAGGGCGAAGCAGTGCCAGTTCATTGGCTGCCGCCAGCCTTGCTGGATGCCCTGCCTCTCTCAGTGCCTCGATCAGCGCAGGAACCGCCTCCTTGCCGCAGCGCTCAATACGAGTCCGAGCGTGCACCGCTTCCTCTTGCAGCTTGCTGGCCAGCAAACGTGTAAAGAATGGCGCTGACTCACCACAGTTCCCCTGATCCATTGCCTCCAACGCCAAGAACCTGGCTGCAGGCTCCAGATGCTCGTATCCTGCGGCGATGGCCTTGCGGGCAGCGCTCCCTCCCCTCATCAGTAGCGACGCTGCTTCCCTCCCCTCAGGGCCCAGGTTCCCTAGACGAGCGACCAAATCTTCGAGGGAAACCTGACCCTCCCAACGGCTCAAGCCCTCGACTTCCGTCAGGGTCACGGCCGGCGATGGGTCGGAGGAGGTGTAGGCATCCTCCAGCACCAGCCCCAGACAGGAGGTGGGTCGCGGCGCCGGGAAAGTCACCTGGTAGCGGCGCCCGGGCGTTTGCCAGGCATCCTCCCGCAAGAGAACCTCGAAGGCGGCCTGATCGTCGACCAAGTAAAAACGCCGGGGAGCTGTTCCATGGGGGACGTCGCGGGTGGCCGGGCGCACCTGGAAGCGGATCGCCCGAAGTGGCACCTCCCGCGGGGCCCGGAATACGACAAACTCTCCCCTGCCTTCACCGCTCCTGCCCTCAGACCAGGAGGTTTCCGGGTCACCATCGGTAAGGGCCCCCGGAGCCCCGATGGCGCTGGATGCCCCCACCGCGTGAAGCAACCTAGCAAGAGGCGGAGTGGATGCAGGGAGGGCGTCAGCCACCAAA
>JANWXX010000285.1 GCA_025057345.1 Polyangiaceae bacterium
CAGCGTTGCCCCCCAGCTCCAGGGTGACCTTCTTGCGCCCGGCCCGCGCTTTGAGGGCCCAACCGACCTTGCTGGATCCGGTGAAGGAGAGCAGTGCAATCCGAGGATCTTCCACCAACGGTGCAGCATCCTCCCCACGGCAGACAAGGACGGAAAAGGAGCCAGGGGGGAGGCCTACCCTGGCCAGGATCTGCCCCAAGAGCAGAGCGCTCACCGGAGTCTTCTCCGAGGGCTTGAGCAGAAACGGGCAGCCGGCGGCGATGGCCGGGGCGACCTTGTGGGCCACCAGGTTGAGAGGGAAGTTGAAGGGGGTGATGAAGGAACAGACCCCCACCGGAACCTTCTGTGTGAACCCGCGGTAGCCCGAAGAGCGAGGGGAGATGGACAAGCAAAGGGTCTGCCCCTCGATGCGGGTGGCCTCCGCAGCGGCAGCCTGGAAGGTGTCGAGCATCCGGGTCACCTCCCCTCGGGCATCCCGCATTGTCTTGCCGGCCTCCACGCAAAGCACTCGAACCATCTCCTCCGCCCTGCTCCGGATTTGCTGGACGCACCGCTCCAGGATCGCCTGCCGCTCGTGGGGAGGGAGCCTGCGCATCGCCTCCCGAGCTCCGTGAGCGGCGGCGATAGCCCGCTCGATGGCCTCCGGGGAGGCAAGCGCCACGCGGGTGGCGATCTCGCCGGTAAACTTGTCGAGCACCGGCAGGTCGGCGCCTGCGTCCTCGGGTTGCCCTGCGATCAGGTACGGATAGCGCGGTGCCAGCATGCGTTGTCCAGGGGTGCAGGCCCCCAAGGAGAGAGGACGAGAGGGGAGGTCTACTTTCTCCGCCGGAGGATCTGGGGAGGGGCCGGAGGGGCCAGCGGGATGGATGGAGGCTCCGAGGCTAGAGTCTTCTTGGCTGTGGTCTTCTTCCCAGAGGCCTGCTTGGGTGCGGCCTTGTTCCCGGGAGCTTTCTTGGGGGAGGGCTGGGTCGGTTGGGTGGTGCGGAGGGCCGAGGGAGGCTCGCTGGGGGGGCCTCCGTCGAGGAGGACCACAGGAGCGAGGCGACTCGGGGTGAGGGTAGGAACCGTCTCGAAGATCTCCTCCGGGGGCTCAAGCCGGGTGAGTTCTTCAACCTCCTCGGCAGCGACCTCCTCCTTGTAACCGCAGCCCTCCGCAAGGCACTGGAGAACGGGGGACTTCTTGTTCCCGGCGAGCACCAGGAAGGCCGCACCGCAGGAGGGACAGCCCTTACGAACCGGAGCCTGCCACATTTTGTAGTCGCAGCCATTCTCGGTCGCATAGCGAGAGCATCCATAAAAGGTGCGTCCTCCCTTCTTCCGTGATTTGATCTCAATGATCTCCCCCACCTTGCACTTGGGGCAGGAGAGGCCGAGGGGAACGGGACGAGTGAAATCGCACTTGGGATAATTCGAGCAGCCCAGAAAAGAACCGTAACGACCTTGGCGAAGCAGCAGCTTGCCACTTTGGCATTTCTCGCAGGTAAAGATCGTTTCCCGGGGCGGGGCCTGCTCGTTTCCCTCCTCATCGATGTTCCGGGTATTCTTGCAGGTAGGGTAGCGAGAGCATCCGAGGAACCAACCGTTCTTGCTCCAACGCTTCTGGAGTGTGCCCTCGCCGCACGCCTCACAGGCCACACCTGTATCCACCGGGTCTGGATTCCAGCGCTTGGATTTCTTGGACTCCTCAAGCTGCTGGCGGAATCGGCTATAGAAGCGCCTAAGGAATTCGACACGACCGAGGTGCCCCGCCTCCACCTCGTCTAGTTCTTCCTCCATCTTGGCGGTGAAATTGGGGTCGATAAAGTCGAGGCGAGAACGGACCAGACCATCCACGACCAACATGCCGAGGAAGGTGGGTTTGAAAGCCCCTCCAGGGAGCTTTTCCACATAGTCGCGAGCCTGGACCTTGCTAATGATCTCGGCGTAGGTACTGGGGCGCCCGATACCACGCATCTCCAGTTCACGAACCAGGGACCCTTCATGGAAGCGAGGAGGGGGCTGGGTGAACTTCTGCTCGGCGAGAATGCCTGGATCCTGGAGCCGGAGGGTATCACCTTGCTCCAGGGGAGGGAGCATACCGTCGTCGCTCTCGGCCTCCTCCCTGGAATCGTCCTGTTGCTCTTCCTCCTCGCCGGCGAGGGAATCCTTGCCAAGACCCTTGCCGTACTGCTCCAGCCAGCCTGCGAACTTGAGGACGCGACCGCTGGCTCGCAGCTCATAGGAAGCACGAAGTCTGTCCTGACGGGTTGGAGAGGCGTCAATCTCCACAGAGGTCTGGTCATATACGGCTGGAGCCATCTGAGAAGCGAGGAAGCGATCCCAGATGAGCTTGTAGAGGCGGTACTGCTCGTCCTTGAGGTGGCGCTTGACCAGGTCCGGGGGGAAATCCATGGAGGTGGGCCGGATGGCCTCGTGAGCGTCCTGCACGCTCTTCTTGGAGCGAAATACGTTGGGTTTCTCAGGAAGATAAGCGGCGCCGTAGCGCTTCTTGATTTCGTCGCGTACCGCCTTGACCGCCTCGTCGGAGACGCGGGTACTATCGGTGCGCATGTACGTGATAAGACCGACCGGGCCGCCATCTTTCTCCAGGTCAACGCCCTCGTAGAGGCTCTGGGCCACCTGCATGGTGCGTTTGGCAGTGAAGTGGAGATAGTTGGAGGCATCCTGCTGGAGCTTGCTGGTGGTGTAGGGAGCCGGAGCGTTACGACGCTTCTCCCGCCGCTGGACAGCTTTCACCACGAAGGAGGCGGAGGCCAAATCTGCCTGGACTCCCGCGGCCGTGACTCCATCGTGGACACGGAACTTTTGCCCTTCGGCCCCAGCCAGCTTCGCCACGAAGGATGGCTTCTGCTTGCCCAAGAGCACGGCCCCAATATTCCAATACTCCTCGGGTTTGAAGGCCTCGATCTCCCGCTCCCGGTCGACGATCAGCCGGAGTGCCACGCTCTGCACCCGCCCCGCCGACAGACCAAAGGCCACTTTGGACCAAACCAACGCCGATACATCGTAGCCCACCAACCGGTCCAGCACCCGCCGAGTACGTTGTGCTTCGTAAAGGGTTTGGTTGAGTTCCAGCGGGCGGGCAATCCCTTCTTGGATCCCCTTCCGAGTGATCTCATGAAACATCACCCGGTGGATCTCCCGTTTGAGCCCTTTCAGCTCCTCAGCAATATGAACGGCGATGGCCTCCCCCTCCCGATCCGGGTCCGTCGCCAGCAGGATTCTCGTGGCTCTCTGCGCCGCATCCTTCAGTTCCGCTAGCACCTTCTCCTTGCCCTCGATGATCTCGTAGGTTTCCTGGAAGTCATGCTCTATATCCACCCCCATCTTCTTCGGGAGATCCTTCACATGCCCCTTGGAGGCCAGCACCTCGTACCCTGGCCCCAGGTACTTCTTCATGGTCTTTGCCTTGGTGGGCGACTCAACCACTACCAGCGTTTGTTGTTTGGTGGCTGCGCTCGTCATGGGCTCTCGCAGGGCAGGCTTCGTCGAGGCCGACACACCTAGCACCTCCTCCCGCCGAAAAAAGAGCCTTGTATCAAGCTCCCACCCCGCGGGAAGGTACAAAGAAACCCTCTTGGGACTCGCCCAGAAGCCCTTCCAGCTGGAGAAGCGTAGCTTGGCGGAGAATTTCCGGGGGGGACTCCCCGAGGGCTTCACAGAGCATGTCCAGGTGGGTATTTCCAGACCTTACCGCCTCCAGAATCCGCTGTTGGAGCGGCTCCAGGGAAGGAGGTGCTCCCGGCAAGGAGAGCTGAGCCCTGCGGAACGGATCGGCTGAGCGAGGCACGAGGAGAGGGGAAGCCGGGGGAGGGGCGGAAGGAGAGCCGAGGGAAGCAAGAAGATCGTCGGGGTGGAGCAGAAGGCGAGCACCGAGACGAAGCTCCTCACGAACTGTGGTAACGAAGGGGGACCAAGGGGTCTGAGCACCGACCCAGACAGGATGACCCAGGGCCCGAGCGACGGCAGCCGCGTTGCGAGCCCCGCTCCGGACCGGACATTCGACCAGCACGAGGGCCTCGGTGAGCGCCGCCAAGACGGCATTGCGTGCGAAGAAGGTCCAGCGACGGGGGGCGTGGTCGTCCGGGACGACGGCGAGGAGGGCCCCCTGGCGCTGAACCCTTGGCCAGAGGGGCGCAAGATCCTTTGGGTAGGGGCGGTCGAGGCCTCCGCCGGCGACCAGCACGGTGAACCCTCCGGCAGCCAGAGCCCCCTCATGCGCCTGTAGGTCGATGCCGAAGGCCCCCCCGGACCAAACCACCCAACCTGCCTTGGCCAGGGAAGAGGCAAGATCGAAGGTGAAACGGGAACCCTCGGGGGAAGGAGTGCGTGTACCGACCACGGCGACAGCGCGGCCTGAGGGCAGCTCACCCCGGAGCCAGAGGGCCGGAGGCGGTGGTTTCAGCAAGAGTAGCGCCGAGGGATAGGTAGGATCACCCCGCTCGATTTTACGGGAGAGCATCAAGGCCCCATCGGCCCTCGGGAGTGGGGGTTGCGGAGAGTACTCAGCGGGAGCGACGGCGACGCACTGCGAGGGATGCCAACGCCAAGGCGAGAGCCCCAAGAGGAGCCGTAGGTCGTCCAACCTGGGTACATCCGCAGCCGCCGTCGGTTTCGGAATCCGAGCCTCGGAGGGTAATCTTCTGCTTGGGAGCATCCCCAGAAGAAGGATCGCCCTCTTCAGGATCAGCCGCAGGGTCGCCCTCCCCGGGCCCACCATCGGGGTCGACGGGGCTACCGTCAGGGGAATCGCAAGCGTCGCCCTTGTTGTCCTGGTCGCTGTCCTCCTGGTCAACGTTGAGGAGGTCCGGGCAGTTGTCCTTGTCGTTGGAGACACCATCCCCATCCCGATCTTCATCGCAGACGTCGCCCTTGCCGTCCCCATCGGTATCTTTGGGATTGGGATGGGCCAGGTCAGGGCAATTGTCTTGCTCATTGGGGATACCATCCCCATCCCGATCTAGGTCGCAAGCATCGCCGATTTTGTCGCCGTCCGAGTCTTTCTGGTCCGGGTTCCCCACGGTAGGGCAACTGTCCAGGTCATCGGGGACGCCGTCCTTGTCCGTATCGCTCTCGCAGGCGTCCCCGATCTTGTCGCCATCGGCATCCTCTTGCCCTGGGTTGGTGACCAGAGGGCAATTGTCGTTGCTGTCCGAGAACCCATCCCCGTCGGAGTCTCCCTCGCAGGCATCCCCCTTTCCATCCCCGTTGGTGTCCTTCTGGTCCTTGTTGGAGACCAGGGGGCAGTTGTCGGTGCCGTCGAGGACGCCATCGTTGTCGTCGTCATCGTCGCAGGCATCCCCCTTCCCATCCTCGTCCGTATCGAGCTGGCTGGTGTTTTTCGTGGAAGGACAGTTGTCCTCTT
Organism: Polyangiaceae bacterium; assembly: GCA_025057345.1. Lineage (GTDB taxonomy): Bacteria > Myxococcota_A > Polyangia > Polyangiales > Polyangiaceae > JANWXX01. Next base: position 5,366 of record JANWXX010000285.1, read on the forward strand.
GGTCGGGTATCCCGTCGCCGTCGTTGTCCAGGTCGCAGGCATCCCCCAGCCCGTCGCCGTCGCTGTCCTTCTGGTCCTTGTTGGAAACCAGGGGGCAGTTGTCGGCCCCATCCAACACCCCATCGTTGTCGTCGTCGTCGTCACACGCATCCCCCTTCCCGTCCCCATCCGTGTTCTTTTGGTCTGGGTTCTTCGTCGAGGGGCAGTTGTCCTTGCTGGTAGCGATGCCATCTTCATCGCCGTCCGAGAGGTCTCCGCACTCGACAGTCTTGGAAAACCCATCCGCAGGAGACTGCTTCAACCTCGCCTCGGTTTGAGGACCATAAACCCCGTCTTCCGCGATCTTGTCCCCCGGGTTGTTGAGGTTCCAGAGCTTCTGGAAAGCCAAGATCTCCGTCGAGAGAAGACTCACCGTCCCCCCACCGTTGTAGTCGAAATGCACTGGGTCCCCGGAACCGAACCACTTGAAACCGTTGCTCGCCAGGGTGCTCTGCCACGAGCTGTAATTGCTGATGTCAATGGCCAAACCTGACTCGTGGTTGCTCTTACCCACCGGTGCCGCGAGCCCAATGCCGCACTTGCCCTGCTGGTACCAGCTATAGAGGAGATACTGCGAAGCGATGGTGCGCAGCATGCTCGTTGCCGCCATAGAGGTACCCGGCTTCGCGTCCAGCGCTTTCACCAGCGCGTCGACCCCCGGTTTCTGCATGTAAGGGATGACGGCAGCGCCTGCCTGGAAGTTGGGTCGACTCGGTACCTTCACCAGGAGGTTCGGTTTCAAGCAGTTCACCACCTGGATGATCTGCAGTGAGAGCCCCATCACCGAGGTCGTCGAGCAGGATGAGGAGACGGCCCCGCTTACCGTCAGCACATCGGACCGCTGGGAGAGCTCAAAATCATCCCCCGCATCGGCACAGGACAGAAACAGCGAGGGAAGAAGGGCAAGAAGGAGTCGTGCACGCACCAGCATAGTTTACCACTGCCCCCTTGCTCCGCGACACAAATAGGAGTTACGCACCCAGGGCCAAGTGCCTGGGAACACTGGGGTTTGCAAGGAAGGTCCGGATGGCCTCACGCAC